>CALBIE010000268.1 GCA_937893495.1 uncultured Verrucomicrobiales bacterium
CGCCGCAAGCGTTTTTGTCCGTTGATGAAAAGCCGGCAGATGTCCTGATCCACGTTGGAATTCGGTTAAGAAGTGGCGTCTGCGAAATGGTCGGATAGCACCCGCGTTTCGCGGGTGGGCGCTTTCGCGTGAATGCCCTCGTAGCGCAGGCTTCCAGCCTGAACCGGGGTCGGCCAGACCGATCGCCTCACGAATTGTTCGAACGCTCTCGGTGACATGCCGGGCGTTTGTGCAGGCGAGACGCCTGCGCTACGGGGGACCGGTTCCCGGAATCGTTTCTCTCCGACCATGTCTTGGCGGCACGGATGCCGTGCGCCGATCTGGGACTGCACCCGAATGCGCCCTCCCGGGTTGTTTTCGGTGTCGCGCCGAAAACCCAGTCGCGGGACGTGCGAGTTGAATTCGTCGAGTTGTCGGCCGGAATGAGTGCTTTACTTCCCGTCAACTCGTGGCAGACGGGAGAGATTTTCCTGAAGAATTCGCACCTTAAACCCCTGAGCTCCGATGGAGGGCCGATTTCCAAATCGGCGAGTCTGAAGGGCGGCCAAGCTCGTACCGTTTTGGAAATCGGCGCTCCGGTTCATCGAGAGGGCGTGCCTGGAATAGACGAAACGAGTCGGTCATCCGCGAGGGTAAACTCGGCCGGCGAGCCGCCGGCCGTCACAGCCGGGCCGGCTGCGCTCCCCGGGGAGGTTGGGCTCCGCAAGTCCCTTATCGCTAATTCGCCTTCTTCAGCGAAGCGAGGTATTCCACCAGGTCCACAATCTCCAGCTCGGTCATGAGCTGTTGGAGGCCGGCCGGCATGCTGGAGAGCCCGGACTTCTGCCGGTGCGCAATGTTGGTTCGGGCGATTTTTGTCACGAGGCCACCCACTTGTTTCAAGGCAACTTCCTTGTCGGTGTCGCTGACGATGATGCCGAAGAACTCATCGTTGTCCTTCGTCTCGATGGTCCATGCCTCGAATCCCATGGAAATTCCGCCGCTGGGATTGAGGATGGATTCGTAGAGCGCTTCCTTCGTGAGCTTGGAACCAATCTCGGAGAGGCCCGGCCCAAAATCGGTGCCCAGGCCGTTGATCGCGTGACAACGATTACAGGCAATGATCTCGCGATTGAAAACGCTCATGCCGTTCGCGATATCGCCCTTGCGCTGGATAAGCTGTGCGATGGGCGGCAGACTCTTGCCGCCCTGGCCTTGCGGCAAGGGGAGTAGTTCCGCCGCCGCTTTTTTGATGTCGGCCCAGCGAACGCCATTGAGTTCCATGGCGGCGGTGAGTTTCAGTGAATCCGGAATCCTGTCACTTTTCGCGAGTGCGACAATTGCCTCGGCGCCGGCCTTGCTGTTGACGAGCGCGCGCAAGGCCTCTTTCTGCACGGCGGGCCGTTTGAGGTCGTCGGACAACAGTGGGAGCAAAATCTGAACAATGCCGCCCTTGCCGGTGTTCCCGAGCGCACGGGCGAGATTGGCGGCCTGAGCTTCCTTTGCGGTCGCAAGGTTCTTGGCCAGCGATTCCGTTTCTTTGTTGGCGAGCAGTAGATTTGCCGCGGCGACGCCGGCCGAATTGTTCGGCTTGCTGGAGGCGAGTTCGATCAGCGCGGGTGATTGATTGGTCAGGTGAAAGGTGCCGACGAGTTCGACGAACCGTTCGGTGCCACGGCTTGCGGCAATCACTTTCTTCAGGGCCTCCTGCAGTTTGGGATTGGCGCCGACTGAATCCGGACCGAGTCGCAACAGGGCCTCGATTACCGTGTTGAGGCGATCGGGAGGAATTTCCTGTGCCCGGGAATGCGGCGTCAAGGCGACGGCCATGACACCAATCAGAATGAAAAGCGGAATGTTCATCTGGACGCGGGTCTTTATAGAGCACGGTGTTGCGACGACCAGAAGTTTTTGAATTGGCATCGGGCGATTGCCACAAAGGAAACAAGAAAGCACAAAAGAGGAGGCGAGGACGACGGACGCGTTTTGGAGTGCGGTGGCTGGACACCGCCTTGGATGCGGGTCTGTTGGAATAAGCAATTGATTGTGTTCGATAGCTGATTTTTCAGTCAGCGGTATCCAAAGCTCCGTCGAGCCGGAGCACTCCAAAACATGGTGCCTCGAAGGATGGACGAGTCGTATTGAAGCCCGTGGGGCGAAGACAGATGGTGAGGGAGCCGCGAGATCCGAATTGGGATCGACGTTCATTCCCGATGACCCGATTGTGCCTTTCCATTGATGTGCTCATGTAGTTGATGATTCGGAATCGATGAAACAGTGAACGATTCAAACGTGGCTGAGGGATTCCGAACCAATGGACTCGAGGAAAATGAGTTAAGAACGCTTGCAAGTGACTGCTCGTTCCAAGGAGGAGAAGAGCCGTGGCGCACTCTATGGACGAAATAGCGCTGACCCGTTCGGCGCACGAAAATCGACGCTTCGTACCGCCCGGCCTCAGGATCAAAAAAGGAAATCTGACAATCTTCTGGCAGGTCGTTGAAAAGTCGCTGAACCGATTCTTTTGAAAACGTCTCAACCGTTTGAAAATCCTAACACACAGAAACAGGCGGCAATTCCCGCTTCTTGAGGAAGCGAAAGCCATCAATCGCGGACGGGTAGTCGCCTTCAGGCATAGCAGATTTTAAGCCCAGACTCGGTCTGGTCGGCCACGCTCCGAAAGTGGACGGGTGTTTTCATTACCGCCTGAAGCTAAACGGCCTGAGAATGACTGGCAAGCGGGCTGTCTGGGATATTCCTGTTTCGGGCATACCTGAATCAATTGGCGGCGTTCATCTCAACTGGCGAACGGGTTGTGGGGCAGGTCTCCCGACCTGCCGGTGCCGGCCTCTCCGAGGTCGGTGTCGTGTGTCTCCGAAATGCAGACGGGCAAGGCTGGTGAGGCGACGTCCTGCCGAACGGGAACCGGGAGGTTCCCTGAACTGGCGGGTCGGAGACTCACCCCACGGAATTCGTCCTGCATCTCCCGGGTTTCGTTCACTTTGCGGGCGTCGTTGCCACCGATCGGGTAGGCCATCGCGTGTTATCCAAGTTTTCCGTTGTCAGGCCGGGCTTTTTTCTGTTCTTTGAACGCCCGCCGGGGCGGATTGGTCCATATGGCGGAGCGAAAAAAAACAGATGAGCAAACCGGAAAAACACGAGTTTCAAGCGGAAATCCAGCAGTTACTGGATATTGTCATTCACTCCATCTACACGGACCGCGAGGTGTTCGTGAGGGAATTGGTCTCCAATGCGGCCGACGCCTGCGAGCGATTGCGATTCCTGCAGACCTCGGGCGAGGGGGAAATTTTTGAGCCGGACACGGAACTTAAGATTTCCCTGAAAGTGGATGAGGAAAAGAATCAACTCATCATCACGGACACCGGCATGGGCATGACGGAAGCCGAGTTGGTGGAAAACCTGGGCACCATCGCTCATTCCGGGACGAAGGCGTTCGTCAAACAGTTGGCCGAGCAGAAGAAGGCCGGCGCGGAAATGATTGGGCAATTTGGCGTCGGGTTTTATTCGGCCTTTATGGCGGCCGACAAGGTAACTGTGTTGTCACGTTCGCATCGACCGGATTCCCAAGGCTACAAATGGGAAAGCCAGGGGGCGGCGGGTTATGCCATTGAACCGGCGAAGGATTTGCCGCGAGGCACCGAGATTACGCTGCAATTGAAGGAAGATGCCAAGGAGTTCGCGAAGGAGGGTCGCGTCGAGGGCATCATCAAGCGTTACTCGAATTTTGTGCAGTTTCCGATCGAGCTGAACGATAAAAAGATCAATACGGTTCAGGCCATCTGGTCGCGGAACAAAAGCGAAATCACCGACGACGAATACAAGGAGTTTTATCAGTTCGTGGCCCACGACTTCGACGAGCCACAATATCGGCTGCATTACACGGCCGACGCGCCGCTGTCGTTTCAGAGCATCCTGTTCGTGCCGAAAAAGAATTTCGAATCAATGGGCATGGGC
>CALBIE010000269.1 GCA_937893495.1 uncultured Verrucomicrobiales bacterium
CGGGACGCCCCCTCACCCCATCCGGCTCGGCTGAGCTCGTCGCAGGCCTCTCCCCGGTGGGGGAGAGGGTGCCCGAAGGGCGGGTGAGGGGGATTTCGGGGTCATGGCTGCGATGCGCGATGAAGAAATCGTGGAAATTCCGATGAACCTCCCGGCGCGGGGGACGCCCGGTGAGGGCACCCGCCCTACAAGTTGCAGGCCCGGTCACCGGACCCGGCGTATTGGGTTCATTGGTGGTTTTGGACTGCCATGAATCTTCAGTTCGGAATTGAAGCCGCCTCGCGCTGCGCGTAGAAACAGCGCAAGCATGACTTTCTCCTTCTTCTCGAATTGGCGTCAAAGTGTTTCACTCGCCGTCGCCGTTTTTTTGTTGGCCAGCGGCTCCCGCGCCCAGGGCGCAGGGGAAGCGCAACTGCATTGGCCTGGCAAATCATGGGAACACGTCGGCGATGGGGAAGCGTTTGGTTTTTCCCGCGAAGGGCTGGCGGCCGCGCGCAAATTTACCGATAGCATCAAGACGGCAGCCGTGATCGTCGTCGTCAACGGAAAGATTCTGGCTGAATGGGGAGAAGTGGAACGGAAGTTCAACACGCATTCCATCCGTAAGAGTTTCTTGAGCGCGCTTTATGGCAAGCCCGTCCACGAAGGAACGATTCGACTGGAAGCGACTCTGGAGGAATTGGGAATTGATGATGTTGAAGGTCTGAGCGAAGAAGAAAAGAAGGCGACTGTGCGTGATTTGCTCAAGGCGCGTTCGGGCGTGTATCACCCGGCATTGTATGAGACGCAGGGAATGAAGAAGCTCAAGCCGTCACGCTCCAGTCAACGTCCGGGTACGCATTGGTATTATAACAATTGGGATTTCAATGCTTCTTGCACGATTTACGAAAAGTTGACCGGACGGAAGATCTTCGAAGCCATCGAGTGCGAGATTGCGCGGCCCATCGGGATGGAACATTTCTCAGCGAAGGATGGCAAATACGTTGCCGGTGAGGAGTCTGTTCATAGGGCTTATCCGTTTCGCATCAATGCGCGCGGCCTGGCGCGATTCGGATTGCTGATGTTGCGGCGTGGCGAGTGGAATGGCCGTCAACTCATTCCGGCGGACTGGGTGGACGAAAGCACGTCCTATTATTCCGATGCCGCGCTCTATTCGTCGGATGGCTATGGTTACATGTGGTGGGTGGCGCGCGACCATAACAAGTTTCCTCATCTGCCCGGCGTGAAGCTGGCCGAGGGTGCGTATTCCGCGCGCGGCGCCGGAGGGCATTTCGTGCTGATAGTGCCCGAGCACGATATGGTGATCGTGCATCGAGTGAACACGGATGTATCCGGCGCTTCGGTGTCATCCGCCGATCGGGGGAAGTTGGTGAAGCTGATTCTCGCCGCGCGCACGGGCAAATCGGATTCGGCGGCACTCAGGGTGCCAGTTCGATACGACTTGCTGGTTCGTGGTGGGCGGGTGATTGATGGCACGGGAACGGATGCGTTTCCCGCGGATGTGGCCGTTCGTGGTGATGAGATTGTCGGCATTTCGAAATCGGGAATCGATCCCGCGTTGGCGGATCAGGTGATCGACGCGACGGGACGAATTGTTGCTCCGGGATTCATCGACCTGCACGCTCACATCGATCCGCTGGAACGCCTTCCGGATGCCGAGAGCATGGTGCGGCAGGGAATCACGACGGCGCTGGGCGGTCCGGACGGTTCGTCGCCGTGGCCGCTGGGCGATCATCTCGCCAGGGCGGAGTCGTGGAAGCTGGGTTTGAACGTCGCATATCTGGTCGGACATAATCGGATTCGTGGAAATGTGATGGGGATCAGCCCGCGCCCGCCGACTGACAAGGAGTTGGCGCGAATGAAGGCGATGGTGGCGGAGGCGATGGATGATGGCGCCTTTGGTTTGTCCACCGGATTGAAATATCTTCCCGGCACATTCGCCAGGACGCCGGAAATCATCGCGCTGGCTGAAGTGGCCGCGCGACGAGGCGGCATCTACACGTCCCACCTGCGCGAAGAAGGGCTCGGTCTGTTGGACGCGGTGGCTGAGGCGATCGAGATTGGTCGGCAGGCGAGGATTCCCGTCGTGTTGACCCATCACAAAGTGATTGGGCAACCGATGTGGGGTTCCAGCGTGAAGACTTTGGCGATGGTGGACGAGGCGCGCGCGAAAGGTCTCGATGTCATGATGGATCAGTATCCCTACACGGCCACCTATACCGGCATCACGATTCTCGTGCCGGCCTGGGCGCGCGCTGGAGGAAGCAAGGAATTCGCAAAGCGCGCGGAGGATTCCGAAACGCGGGAAAAAATACTCGCGGAGATTCGTGAGAATATTCTGACCGATCGCGGCGGCGGTGATTTGCGACGGATACAATTTGGCAAGGTGCCGTGGGAGAAAGCGCTCGAGGGCAAAACCGTCCATGACTGGGCGGTTCAGCGCAAACTCAAGCCGACCATCGAGAACGGCGCCGAACTTGTATTGGAGGCGGCATTGCGGGGCGGAGTCAGTGCGATTTACCACGTGCTCGACGAAGGCGACGTGGAAAGAATCATGCGTCATCCGCAGACGATGTTTGGTTCCGACGGACGACTGACGCGACCCGGTGAGGGCCATCCCCACCCGCGCTGGTATGGCACCTTTCCGCGCATCCTCGGTTATTACGTCCGCGAGAAGAAGGTGCTG
>CALBIE010000270.1 GCA_937893495.1 uncultured Verrucomicrobiales bacterium
ATTCTCTCGCTGCTTTTACTTGGCGGATCGACTACCACAGCATCCGAACCCATTCGTTTCGACAGCACCACCAATCGGGTTACTATTCTTGAGTTGTTCACCTCGCAAGGTTGCAGCAGTTGCCCGCCAGCGGAATTATGGTTGAGCAAGTTCAAGACGGATCCCCGACTGTGGCGCGAGATTGTCCCCATCGCCTTTCACGTCGATTACTGGGATCGGCTGGGTTGGAAAGACCCATTCGCGACCCGGGCGAACACGGCGCGTCAATATCAATACGCCCGTGTCTGGAAAGGTCAGTCGGTTTACACGCCGGGATTTTCCCTGAACGGCCGGGAATGGAAAGGCTGGTACCAGGGCCGAAAAGAACCGTTCTCTGCCCCTCAATCAACCGGAAGATTGGTTGCCGAACTTCAGGGCAGGAAACTCACCGCCTCGTATTCCGGTCCCGAAAACAATCTCGAATTACACATCGCCATGCTTGGTTTCGGAACGGTTACCCGCGTTGGTGCCGGGGAAAATCGCAATCGTAAACTGATCGAAGATTTTGTCTGCCTTGCCAGCACAAATCACGTTGCCAACAACTCTCGATGGACCGTTCCCCTGCCCACCTGTACTCCGCAAAACACCACCCGAAAGGCAATTGCCCTCTGGGTCAGCCGACGTGGCCACCCTGAACCCCTCCAGGCCACCGGTGGATGGTTGATTGACTGAAACTTTTGGCGAAAGAACGGGTTTTCTTTTCAGTCAAAATTAACCTTTAATGCCCCCGTGAACGCCGACGAACTGGAAAAACTGCATCAGCTCAAAGAGAAAGGGATTCTCAGCGAAGAAGAGTTTGCCCAGGCCAAGGTCAAGTTAATCAACGGTCAATCCTCGTTTGGCGACAAGATCGACAAGGCGCTCGCGGACATCTCCACCGACATCACCAAATGGTCGATGTTTCTCCACCTTTCGCAGTTGCTTGGCTTTGCCATCCCGGTGCTGGGCTGGTGCGTGCCGGTCCTGATGTGGATGGGCAAGCGGGACACCTCCCCGGTGATTGATGAACATGGCAAAAACGTCATCAACTGGATTCTCTCCGAGATCGTCATGGGCGTCGGGTGTGCCATCCTTTCCATTATCTGGATTGGTATTCCGTTGGCCTTCGTGCTGTTGATTCTCGGAGTCGTATTCCCCGTCATGGGCGCCTTCAAGGCCAAGGAAGGAAAAATCTGGCGCTATCCCTGCACGTTCCAGTTCCTCAAATAAGCAACGTTCCTGTATGAATAAATTTCTGACATTTGTCACCCTCCTCGCCTGTCAATCGATTCACGCGGCGACGATCTACACTTTTGCCGGCACGGGCGAAAAAGGATTCAGTGGCGATGGCGGAAAGGCGACTGAAGCCAGGTTGAACAATCCGTTCGGCCTCGTGCGCGGACCGAATAACGCGATTTACTTCTGCGAATACGAAGGCCAACGCATACGCAAAATCACTCCGGACGGAATCATCCACACAATCGCCGGTTCGGGAAAAGTTGGTCATGAGGATGGTCCAGCGGCCAGGGCGTCCTTCAACCTTCCTCACGAAATCCGCTTCGCCCGCAACGGAGATCTCTTTGTCGTCGATATGCGCAATCACGTCGTTCGCAAGATCGATATGAAGAAACGCATCGTCTCAACCATTGTCGGCACGGGCAAAGCGGGCTATTCAGGGGACGGCGGATCTGCCACTCGGGCACAACTAAAAATGCCGCACAGTATTCAGTTCGGACCGGACGGGCATCTCTACATTTGCGACATCGGGAATCACGTTATTCGCCGGGTCGTCCTGAAGACGGGGATCATCACCACCTATGCCGGCACCGGCAAGCCAGGCGCGACTCCGGACGGTTCACCGATCAAGGGCACCCCGCTCAAGGGACCGCGCTCTTTGGACTTCGACAAGGAAGGCAATCTCTGGCTCGCAACCCGTGAGGGCAATCAGGTTTTCAAATTCGATGTAAGAAAGGGCGTCATCCGCCACATCGCCGGAACGGGGAAAAAAGGTTTCTCCGGCAATAACGGTCCAGCACTGGAGGCCACGCTCAGTGGGCCCAAAGGGATTGCCGTCGCTCCGAATGGTAATGTTTACCTGGCCGACACGGAAAGTCATTCAGTTCGCATGATCGACGCCCGAACCGGCCGACTGGAACTGATCGCTGGGACGGGCGAAAAAGGCGATGGGCCGGATGGAGATCCGCTCAAGTGTCAGATGGCACGATTGCACGGAATCTTTATCGATGCGGACGGTTCGCTATTCATTGGTGACAGTGCGGCGCACAAGATTCGCGTCATTCGCTTCTGATGGATTTTGTCCCTCACCAGCACTTTTTCCAGGAGCGCGAGCTGTTGGCCCGACATGTGCCCTTTGAATCTCTGACACCACGCCGGAAAACAGCACTCCAGACCCCACATTCACGGAGACCAGGCGCGGACATTCTCCTTCACGGAAGTCTCTTTCTGTTGGCGGCATTCATGTTCCTTGAGATCCAGACGCTGCACGCCTCGGGCACGAATCAGACGCCGGAACTTCATACCCTGTTGACCAACGCCATCGAACGCGTTGGAAAATCCGCTCGTATCGACGCCTGGCTGTTTACCCGGGTGCGCGCTATAGACGAGTTGAATCGGAACGGCAAAGTTGAATCCACGCGAGAAGAAACCCATTTCATCCGCCACCGAAACAGCAAGGCCTTTGAACGTTTGCAGTTGAAGAATGGTAAACCACTTTCAGCCACCGAGGAAAAACGCGAAGCCAAGAAAGAACACGAATTTCTCGCTGGTAAGCCACCGCCGGAAAAGCCGCGCGACCGAAAGGTGGAGTTCACGGAGGATCTACTCCAGCGCTTCGACTTTGTTCTCGCCGGCCCGGAGATCGTCAACTCGCGCCCCGCGTGGCGAATCAATTTTCGCCCCAAATCGTCCAGCGCATCGTTTGCCAATCTTACTCAGGAGGTGTTGGGCAAACTCGAAGGCAGTCTGTGGATCGACGGCACGGATTACCAACTCTCCCGAATCAGCCTTAATCTCCAATCCAGCGTGAAAGTCCTGGCCGGAATAATTGGCGTACTCGAAAGCCTGACGCTCAACCACGAGCGGCATCGCGCGGAACCAGGCGTATGGCTGCCAGACAAAACCGATTTGCGCATCGTCGGTCGCAAACTATTCTCCCCGGTGCGCCTCCACATCCGCGAAAACGGTAAAGGCTACCACAAGCTGCTGACCATTCCCGCACCGTCCCCCACAGAGTAGCCAGAGTAATCATTCAACCAAGCAGCCATTCCAATTCCCGATTCCCGAAGGCGCATTCGGGCGAAGCCCCGCCGGTGGACCGCGGACTTCAGTCCGCAGAGGCGTCGCAGTGCAGAAATCTTCCATATACCGGTAGCGATGATTGCAGGCGGATGTTTCTGCGGCGTGAACGCCGCGCTCCGAAGACGCCCGGTTCCCTATCTCCAATTCCCCATCCCCTATCGAAGCGGCGGCTCGAAGACGTCAAATCGCTCGACATCGACTTTGCCGGTCGGAACGAGCCGAAGCCGATGCCGGCCATTGGACAGATGCGCCGCCAACGTCACCCGGAAGCATTCACCCTCTGCACCAGCGAAATTGACCTGCTCAGCGACCACCCGCTTCACGCTCCATGTCCATCGATCATCCTTACGATTTCTCTCGGCCCTTCGCCATTCATTCGGATCCAGGATGATTTGCCCGGAATCGCTCGTAAAAGGTTTAAAGGCGCTCCCCTGCCCGTCCGCGCCCGTGATGGAACCGATGAGTTCGAACTTCCCTTCGCCATCGAGCATCCGAATCGTCCAATCCTGCGGCACAACCTTCTTTCCAAGTGTCACGCCATGGGGCGATTGGTCGCGAGCCGGACTGCGCGCTTCCTGAAAGTTTGCCTTCGCGTACTGGATATAGGTCATCGCGAACGCGTTCGCCTCGCCGGCGGGAATGCCGTCGATAAACACTTTGAGTGAACCACCGTCTTTGGCTCTTCGACCGATCAAATCAACTCGACTGCCGGAAAACTCCAGCTCGAACCCTCCATCACTCCTGCGCACCCGCTCGTCATTTAAGCCGATGCTCCGCTCGCGTGACTCCGCCACGTAACCGAATCGCTCCGGCCGATGCAGATGCCGGGCGATGTTCTGGTTTACCATTCTCGCGCCGTATCCGCTCTGATGCACCGGGTCATTCAGAAGGTCCTCGATTTTC
>CALBIE010000271.1 GCA_937893495.1 uncultured Verrucomicrobiales bacterium
GGGCCATGGTGCCCACGCCCAGGCCGACCACTGCCACCCGGTGGTTGGCTTGGGAGGGCAACAGCGAGACCGCCAATCCGACGCCGCTTTTCTCGCTGTAGTAAGAGGTTGCATAATTGCGGTATTCATCTCCGGTCAGTTGAAACCCGTGAGTAATTCGCCCGTGGCGCAGCAACAGGTAGTCCGAATCCGCCTCATCCTCGTATTTAAGGACTGCCAGAGATCCATAGAAATTCCTGCTGGCGGTGACCACCTTAACATCCTCGTCGTATCCGCGGACATAAAGTTTGTAGCCGAGCGCTGCGACGGTAAGAGAGGCGATCAACCATACATGGAGATGCCACTTCTCGTATTTGAGCGAACGCGCGTTCGGTTTGCAAGCCAGCCACGCGAGCAGCACGCAGGCGGCCAGTGTCCAGTGAAACTCGACGTAGGTGACGAAGATTAAGGGAGCAACGATCGCCACGAAGATTCCGCCGAGCGCACCGCCCAGTGAAACCATCAGATAAAATCCCGTCAGATGATCGGTGCCGGGACGCAATCGATACAGCTCGCCGTGACAGACCATGCAGCACGCGAACAACGTTCCGCAGTAGGCAAGGATTTGCCAGGTCATGGGAATATCATCCACCTCGTCCATCACTTTGCAGATGCCCGCCACACCCACGACGATGAGCGGAATGAACACCCGACGCCAATACCACTTGCGGTCGTCGAAGCAGAAAATAAACGTCAACAGGTAAAGGCACAACGGCAGCACCCAGAGGAATGGAATGACGGCGACGTCCTGGCAGACTTTGTTCGTGGTCGCGAGCAGCAGCGCGGAGGCGGCGGCCGGCATCGTCAACCACAAGGCCTTGCGGGTCCAGTCGGGTGGAGGTTCCTTCGCGGTTGAGGTATTCGTTTGTGGCCTTTCATCGACAGTGGGGTTCGCCCCCCAGCGCCACATGCGCCAGGTGCACCAGCCGCAAACAATCACAAAGAGCAACAGCCCGATGGACCAGAAGGAGGATTGCTGCAGACGGGACAGTTTGGGTTCGAAGAGAAACGGAAACGTGATCAACGCGAGCAGTGAACCGATATTCGACAACGAGTAGAGTCGGTACGGTGACTTTCCGGGATGCAGCCAGGAAAACCATTTCTGCATCAGCGGCCCGGTGGAGGAGAGCACGAAGTAGGGCAACCCGATGGTCGCCAGCAAGAGCATCAGGATGTGGGCGGTCGGGTTGACCGAAGGATCCGGTTTCCATGATTCAGCCGGAACAATCGGCAGCATGACCAGCGCGCCGATGAGCATCAGTCCGTGCAGGGCCGCCCCTTTACGCGGTTTGACACACGTCGTCAGCCAGTGCGCATAGGCATAGCCGCCGAGCAGGAGCATTTGAAAGAACAGCATGCACGTGGTCCACACGGCGGGGCTGCCCCCGAACCACGGGAGGATGAATTTTCCGATCAGAGGCTGAACCTGAAATAGCAGGAAGGCACCGGTAAAAATGGCCAGAGCAAATGAGAGCATGGGCAATAATCGCTTTCCAAAGGACGTGTTGGGGGGCGGAAAGTTACAGAAACCGGGCCAACGGGGAAGAAAATACGGCGGGCGGTAATACTGGGAGGAATGTTGTTCGCCGATTCATGCCAGCAACTCGTGAATTACGTGCCCGTGCACATCGGTCAGCCGGCGCTGGATGCCGTTGTGATAATAGGTCAACGCCTCGTGGTCCATTCCCATCAGATGCAGCATCGTCGCGTGGATGTCGTAAAACTGCTGTGGCTTTTCCCGGACGTAGAAACCCAATCCATCAGTCGATCCAAACGTCGTCCCTCCCTTGATTCCGCCACCGGCCATCCACACCGTGAATGCGCCGGGATGATGATCGCGTCCTTTTCCGTCGAGTCCCTGTGTCACTGGTGTGCGGCCAAATTCCGTCGTCCAGAGCACCAGCGTTTCGTCGAGCAGACCGCGTGACTTCAAATCCTTGATCAATCCCGCGACCGGTCGGTCCATCGTCGCGGCCTGATTGCCGTGGTTGCGCACCAAATCCTCGTGCGCATCCCAATTGATTCGTGGACTGCCGAATGCGCCGCCGTTGAACACCTGAACGAAGCGCACACCGCGCTCACTCAGTCGGCGCGCGAGCAGGCAATTGCGACCGAACCCGCCCGTCAATTCGTCATCCGCGCCGTAAAGCTCGCGCGTGGCCTTGCTCTCGCGCTGGATGTCGGTGATCTCCGGCACGCTCAACTGCATCTTGGCGGCGAGTTCGTACGAGCGAATGCGCGCGCGCAGCGCGTCCTCGTGCGGATGCGCGCCGGCGAACTTCTGGTTCATGCGCGCGAGAAATTCCATGCTCGCTTTCCGCGCGGCTGGCGAAAGATTCGCGGGCGTTTCCAGATCGGAGATCGGCGGTCCTTCCGTATTGAATGCGACGCCTTGATGAACCGACGGAAGAAATCCCGGCGTCCAGTTGATGGAACCGCCCGCCGGCAATCCGCGCGCGTCCGGCAACACGATGAAGGCGGGCAGATCCTGATTCTCGGAGCCGAGGCCATAGGAAATCCACGCGCCCAGACTCGGAAACCCGTTCAGGGTGAAGCCGGTGTTCTCCAGAAAAGTCGCCGGAGTGTGGTTCGAACTTTTGCTGTGCATGGAATATACGAACGCAAGTTCGTCCACGCATGTCGCCAGGTGCGGGAGCAGGGTGGACATCGGAATGCCGGACTGGCCGTGCCGGTGAAACTCCCACGGGCTCTGCCGGATTCTCCCGGGCTTGCCAAAGAACGGATCGTAGTTCTTGTCCTTGTATTCCTGACCGTGGCGTTTTGTGAGTTCAGGTTTGGGGTCGAAGGTGTCCACGTGACTGACGCCGCCCAGCGCGCAGACGTGGATGATTCGTTTCGCCGTCGGCGCGAAGTGCATTGGCTTCGCCGTGTAGGGTGACGATTGTGCTGCGTGGCCATTCTGTTGTAATAGCCAACCCAGCGCCGCGAGGCCGATCCCGGAACCGGATTGCGTGAGAAAATGGCGGCGGGAAGTTTTGGCGGAAATTCCAAGTTTCAAATTCCAAGCTTCAAATAAGCTCCAATTTCCAATCCTCAGTTGTTTGCCGCGCTCGACTTTGGTTGTCCGTTTTTGCAGTTTGGATTTTGGAATTTCTTTGGAATTTGAGGCTTGGATTTTGGAGCTTTCGTGAAGTCCGTTCATCGTATTATCGTGCTGTATTCGCTTCGCCTTCATCGCACGTAAATAAATTCGCTGCTGTTTAACAACGCCCAGCAAAGCTGCTCCATTCCGTGCTGCCGCGCGAGTTCAGTCCCGGACTTTTCCTCATCGGCCGATGCGTCACGCCCAAGCGCGAGCTGCCATGCGCGATTGACCTGTGCTTTCAATTCCGGGCCGCCTTCCATTCGCGCCCGCCCGGCAAAATGTTTCGCCTGTCGTTGCACGAACGAATCATTCATCAACGCCAGGGCCTGAATCGGGGTCGTGGTCACGCCGCGCACCGGGGTCTTGGTGGACAGGTCCGGGCAGTCCAGCGTGTCGAGTAGCGGGTCGCGCAGGGATTGCACTCCAATGCGATAGATCGTGCGTCGATTGAACTCGGGTCCGAGTTTGTCTTTCGGGATGTAAAAATGCGTGTTGCGGATGAACAGGTCAAAGGGCTGATAACCGGGCCCGCCCATCTGCCAGTTGATTTGCCCGCTGAGCATCAGCATCGAGTCGCGCACCGCTTCGGCTTCGAGCCGTTTCGGGGTGAAGCGCCACAGCAGACTATTGTCCGCATCGATCGCTGCCGCCTTCCCATTGAACTCCGACGACTGACGATAGGTCGCCGAGGTCAGAATGAGCCGGTGCAGTTTCTTCAGGCTGAAATCGTTCCTCACAAACCAGTTCGCCAGCCAGTCCAGCAGTTCGGGATGCGAAGGCCGACTGCCACTGACACCAAAGTCATTCGGCGTGTCAACGATTCCCCTGCCGAAGTGGTGATGCCAGACGCGATTGACAATGACACGCGCGAAAAGGGGATTGTCCGGATGCGTCACCCATGCGGAAAACTTTCTTCGGCGCTCGGCTTCGGGTGCGTTGGATTCGAGACCGAATTCCGGACCGGGTGAACTGATTGCCACCAGTCCTCGCGGTGCCATCAATTCCTTCTTCGTCAGCACATCGCCGCGCGCGAGCAGATGGGTCGGTTCGGGCTGGATCGGATTCGCCGCGTAAGTCAGCGGCTTTTGGGTCAGCTCTTTCAATTCCTCGAACTGCCTGGCTATCCGCTCGTCAAGCCGTTTGTATTCCAGCCTTTGGTCGTCCGGCAATTGGGCCAGCATCTCGGCCGTGTCGAGTGTTTTTGGACCGGCTCGATGTGACACCGCAATCTCCTCCGCGGACAACGCGTGATCGTAGAGACGTGCTTCGTCGATTTCGCCTTTCAGAAACGGATTGCCGCCTCCGGTGTGTCGCATGCCGAACAAAATCCGCGCCTGCCCTGGCGCATACGTCTGCACCGTTGTCTCTGCGCCGGTCGGGGTGTAGGGCTCGGCATAGCGGCGACCATTGCGATAGACCGTGATGCTGTTGTTTGTCGCATAAACGATGGCCACGTGAATCGACTCGTTTGGTTTCGCTGATTCGGACGCCGCTTCCAGGTCGCGCGTGCGGCGAAACCCGTTGCTGCCCGCCATCCATTTGCGTGGCTGACGTTCACCATAAACGATGGCGTCGAACGGCGAGCCGCTGGTGCCTTCCAGCGAAATCACTCCGCCACCGCGATTGTTCAAATCCGGCAGGTGAACCCAGGCCTCCAGGGTCTTCTCGCGAATCGGCCGATGCAGTGCGAGCGTCGCCACGTAGTCACCCTTTCCATCCAGCACCAGGCGGCCGTTGGTGATCTTTGCGTTGCCCTTCAGCGTGCCGTTGAGTTTGCCATAGGTGTCGCGCGCGTCTTCAGTGAATTCCCAGCGGGCGAACGGCATTGGGCCCGGCAATTTTTCTTCGGACTTATCGGGTTGGCGAAAGGCCTCCCAGCCGGCCTGCTCAATGGCGCGCAACCGATCTTCATTCTGCGCAATCGCCAGCTTCAGCGCCTTTGCACGGTGCTGATGTTCCGTGATGTCGGCCGGCGTGAAATACGTTCTTTCCCCGTGTCGAACTCCCTCAAACACCGCCTTGACGCTGTAGTAATCCGTCTGTGGAATCGGATCGAACTTGTGGTCGTGACATCGTGCGCAGTTGATTGTCACTCCGAGAAACGTCTGTCCCACGACGCTGATGATGTCCTCCAGAACTTCCTCCCGAACTCGTGAGCGCATCACCTTGCTTTGCTGGCTGTTGCCCACTTCATCGTAGGCGCCGCCGACGAGAAACCCCGTGGCAATGATGCCTTCGCGGGTCACCGGCACAATGACGTCGCCGGCAATCTGCTCGCGCACAAACTGATCATACGGCTTGTCCGCGTTGAGACTGTTAATGACGTAGTCGCGAAAATGCCAGGCGTTGGGGCGCATCTTGTCGCGCTCGTATCCCTGACTTTCGCAAAAGCGCGCCACATCCAGCCAGTGCCGCGCCCAGCGCTCGCCGTAGCGGGGCGATTTCAACAGACGCTCGACGAGTTCGGAATCCGGAATGCGAAGTGCGGAATCGAGTTCATCGGGCGTCGGGGGCAATCCGTGCAGGTCGAATGTCATGCGGCGAAGCAGGGTACGGGCATCCGCTTCCGGCGCGGGCTGAAGACCCTTCGCGCGCAAAGCCCTGAGAACAAAGGCGTCGATGGGATTCTTCACCCATCGGCTGTCTGGAATCGTCGGGACACCAATCTGCGCGCGCGGCTGGAATGACCAGTGATCCGCGTTCAGCAACTCGCCGGACTCTGCCGCACTCGTCCGCAGCGTCGTGGTCAACACGAGGCTGGCGACGGCGAGGATTGTGACGGCAAGCGGTTTCATCGGATGAGACGCTAATCTATGAAGGTGGCTGGTTCGGGTCCAACCTTTTCAAGTGCGGAGTGGCAAATGTGGATTGGGGAGTAACAGGAAGCCGCATCGGGACGGCGACAATTCATCGGGGCAGAAAGTCGCGCTCTGAATCCCTGAACGGTAGCAGACGACGTAAGGAGGCTCTGATTTCCTTTTTCCGAAACAGTATGAGCCTTCTGACGTCGGCTGCTGCTTCAGGATTGGCCTGGCTGTCCCCGCTGATTGGTGATCCGTCAATCCACAGGATTGACATGGGACACTCCTTCTATTCCGATGGGATGACACGATTCGCTATGAAAACTTTGATTCGCCTCTCGCTCGCTCTCGTTCTGCTCATTCAACTTGTCCCGACCGGACAGGCGGCTGCCAAACGACCCACGGTGTTGTTCCTCATCGGGGAGAAAGAATACAACACGGGCGAGACATTGCCGGCGTTTGCGACAAGGGAATTGAAGTCACGCGGTATCGACGCTTTGTTTATTACCGCCGCCTCCGATGACCGCGAATCGGTGGATTGCCACCGGTTTCCCGGATTGCGGGACGCGTTGAAGAAGGCCGACCAG
>CALBIE010000272.1 GCA_937893495.1 uncultured Verrucomicrobiales bacterium
GCGAGCCGAACAGCCAGACTTGTTCAGGCTGAAACTCCGCCACCAGGCGTTGGGTGGCAGTTTCAAGCAGGTTCTCGTCCAGCGTTTTCACTTCCTTCATTTAGCACGGGTCAGAATCGAAAGAAAGCGCCGGTTTCGATCCGGTGAAGCCCTCGGTTGAAACGGAACAACGCAGTTCAACCGCGGATCTACGCAGATGAGGACGGAGCAATCGAGACTCTGCGGAATTGAAACGGTTTTCAAACTATTGAAGTGTATTCGTGTATCCGGAACCGCGCAGACCAGAAAGTTGATATCGGTTTGAAGTTTTTGATGACGGACAAGTCCGCCGGCCATGATTGGACTCGTTTGCATCGGCAACACGGACACTGTCAGTTACGGCCGAGCCTCATTCGGCAGCAATTTCAGCACGAAGTCGTAAATGGTCTGGGCATGATGCAACGCTTCGTCGAATTCGTCGCGCGACGGAACCGGTTCGTTCGTGAGTCCCGGATACCGGAAGGCCGATACGTAGGGGTTGAGAACTTCAGCCGCATCGGCAAAATGCTCGAACTCCGGCAACCCATCGACCGCTTGCTTGACAAGCCGCCGGAGGTCGTGGGTTTTCTCAAATGGATTGCTCTTGGCGGTGAGCCATCCTTTCAGGGATTTTTCCGCCGCTTGTTGACAGTGATAGATGGCTGTGTCGAGCGGGCCGTCAGGCGCGGCGGCGGTGATTCGCGCGGTTTGCAGGTCGTGCAACGCCTTGGTCAGCCACTCGCGGGTGAGATGGACGAGTGCTTCATCCATAGAGCTTGCGCCCGCTTTGCAATATCTGATGCTGAATGGACGCGCGCAAATGCTGGTAACGATTAAACTCAGCGCGCGTTTGGACAAACACGTCTTTGCTCATGTCCAGGTCGCCAAGGCAGTGATGCGCCCGCTGCATCCGTCGAATCGTGCGCTCGTTGCTGTCCGGCACGATGACCATCAGGTCAACGTCACTGTCATCCGTCGGAGTGCCCCAGGCGTGCGAGCCGAACAGCCAGACTTGTTCAGGCTGAAACTCCGCCACCAGGCGTTGGGTAGCCGTCTCAAGCAGATTCTCGTCCAGCGTCTTCACATCCTTCATCTAGCACGGGCCGGGTGGGATTGAAAGCGCCGGTTTCAACGCGGTGCAACCCTCGGCTGGAACGGGACAAGGCAGTTCAACCGCAAATACCGCAGCACGATGCTCAAACCACACTTGCCACAACGCCACAGTTGCGGCCAAATCATCAGCGTGATTCCAATTCTTTGCACAGCCAGACGGAGCGCCCTCGCCGTGTTGTCGTCGGTATTCGTTCTCGTTACGGCGGTTACCGGTTTTTCCGCCCCTCCACCCGATGATTCGCAGTTGCCGGATCATGTCCGTCGCTTCGGCCCCGTGCCGACTTCGAGAGTGAAGGGCAGCCCGGAACCGCCACCGCCATTTCTCGTTGAACGGATCTATCCGGAACGCAACCTCAATGGACTCATTACGGCGAAATTTGAACCCGGCACGGGAAGGCTCATCTTCGTCGAACGTGTCAAAGGCGGTGGCACTCGGGTTCAGCGCGCCTCCGTGGATTTAAACAGCACCAATGCCGTCACCCTGCTGGAGACGAACCAGACCACCTACAGCATCGAGTTTCATCCGGGTTATCGCACCAACGGATTCCTTTACACCGGCAGCAAAACCCATTGGCAGAAGCGGCCGAATCAAATGGCGCAAATCATGCGCCATACGATCTCGCGCAAGCCGCCACACGAGATTGTGCCGGGCTCGGAAAAACTCATCATCGAATGGCCGTCCAACGGGCATGACGGCCTGGCGATGGCCTTTGCGAAGGACGGTCTGATGTTTGTGACCACCGGCGACGGCACCAGCGATTCAGACGATGACAACAACGGGCAAAGAATGGACCTGCTCCACGCCAAGGTGCTGCGCATCGACGTGGACAACGTGAAGGATGGCGAAACCTACTCGGTGCCCAAGGACAATCCGTTTGTCCATCTGCCGAATGCCCGACCCGAGACATGGGCGATTGGTTTCCGCAATCCATGGCGGGCGGAGGTGGATCGCAAGACCGGCCATCTCTGGGTGACGCAGAACGGACAGGACACGACTGAACAGGTGTATCTGGTAAAGCGCGGCGAGAATTACGGCTGGAGTGTTTTCGAGGGTTCACGACCGTTTCGCCAGGAGCGCAAACTTGGTCCGGCGCCCCACACGCTTCCGACCGCCGAGCACGGACATGGTGAAGCACGTTCCCTCACCGGCGGCATCGTCTATCACGGAAAAAAGCACAAACTGCTTCAGGGCGCCTACCTCTACGCCGACTACGCAACGGGAAAAATCTGGGCCATCCGCCATGATGGCGAACGGGTCCTTTGGCATCAGGAAATCGCCGACACCACTCTCGGGATTACCGGGTTTCTTGAAGACAAGGATGGCGAATTGCTGGTGTTTGATTATCAGACCAAGGGTGACACCGGTTTCTATCGAATGTTTCCGAATCCGCTGAAGAAGTGGCCTCAACCTTTTCCTCGCAAGTTAAGCGAGACCGGCCTGTTCGCCTCGGTGAAAAAGCACCGGATGAAACCCGAAGTGATTCCCTACGACGTCAACGCGCCGAACTGGTCAGACGGCCTAATCAAGACGCGCTACGTTGCCCTGCCCGCTGGTACGACAAATGGCGTGACCTTTTCCAAGCGACGGGGATGGGATTTCCCCGAGAGCACGGTGGTCATCCAGTCGTTCGCCCTCGAAATGGAAGAGGGCAAGCCAGAATCGCGGCGGTGGATCGAGACGCGATTCCTGACCAAGCTTCAAGGCGAATGGGTGGGTTATTCCTATCGCTGGAACGACGAACAGACTGACGCAACGCTGGTGGCCAAGGAGGGACTCGACAAAACTCTCACCTCGAAAGCGAAGGACGGAACATCGCGACAGCAGCCATGGCATTATCCCAGCCGGGCGGAATGCATGATCTGCCACACGCGGGCGTCCAAATACACGCTCGGCCTGTCCGCACCGCAAATGGACCGGGAATTCGATTACGGTCACGGCTTCCGGGCGAACCAAATCAAATTCTGGAACTCACTCGGGCTGTTCGCACGCCCCGTCCGCGAAGCAACCTACACAGTGCCGAAGCCCAAGCGCGGGGAACGACCGAAGGAGGAAACACCTGAAGAAAGCGCCGTGAAGCGGGCCGCGTTTCTGCGGACACCAACGTTTACAGAGACGGAGCGGCTGACGGATCCCGCCGACGAATCGTACGATCTGGATCGCCGCGCCCGTTCCTATCTGCAGGCAAACTGTGCCATCTGCCACGTCGAAGCCGGCGGCGGCAATTCGCAGTTCAATATCGAGTTCTACACGGCCATCGATAAAACGAAACTGGTGAACGGAGACCCGGTTCACGGCCTGCTGTATCTCAAGCAGGGCAAACTCATCGTGCCGGGTCGGCCGGATCAATCAGTGCTTTGGCAACGCATTGGCTGGAGGGGTCCGGGCCAGATGCCGCCACTGGGGACGGCGATGGTTGACCCGCTGGCCGTGAGCTTGCTGGGAAAATGGATTCGAAAAATGAAATGATCATGAGTAATCTCCAAAATTCCAGAATTGCGCATGGTGTCCATGAACTGAAAAACCCCCTCACCCGCCCTTCGGGCACCCTCTCCCCCACCGGGGGAGAGGGATGGGGTGAGGGGGCGTCCCGATTCATGGCGAATGGTCTTTCTTCAATTACATTTCTCGTTCTTGCGATGTTTTCCGCGCATTGCCACGCGGCGTCACATCCCAATATCATCTACGTTCTCGCCGACGACTTGGGTTACGGCGACGTCAGTTGCTACAATCCAAAATCGAAGATCGCGACGCCCAACATCGACCGCCTGGCGTCCGAAGGAATGCGCTTCACCGATGCGCACACACCGTCCGCTGTCTGCACACCGACGCGCTACGGAATTCTCACCGGCCGATACTCGTGGCGGACCCGATTGAAGTATCGCGTGCTCGATGGATTCGATCCGCCGTTGATTGAGCCGGGACGGCTGACCGTTCCGGCATTGCTCAAACTACAGGGCTACCACACCGCCTGTGTCGGCAAATGGCACCTCGGGATGACCTGGCATGACCGGCAGGGCAATCCACTGCCCGCTGTGCCCGTTGATCGAAAGACGCCTCCGCGAAATGGAAGAGAGGTGGACTACTCCCGCGCGATTCAAGGCGGCCCAACGGCGCGTGGGTTTGACCACTACTTTGGCATCTCGGCTTCGTTGAACATGTCGCCATTTTGCTACATCGAGAATGATCGGCCCGTTGTCATTCCGCATCTGCAACAGGAACGAATCCGCACTGATTTCATCACCGTCGATGAAGGCGTGCGGTCGCCGGACTTCACGATCACGGGAGTAATGCCGCGTCTGACGGGTGAGGCCGTGCGATACATCGAAAGCCGTGCGCGGGCAAAGAAACATCAACCGTTCTTCCTGTATTTTCCACTGACCGCACCCCATCTGCCCGTTGTTCCCAATGAAGAGTTCAAGGGTAAAAGCGAAGCGGGGCTTTATGGTGACTTTGTCGCTGAAGTGGATGACTGCGTCGGCGCAATCATGGCTGCGCTCGAACGCACTGGCGCGACGGAAAACACATTGCTCATCTTCACGTCGGACAATGGCGGGCTCTATCATTGGTGGAAACCGCAGGAGGCGGATGACCTGAAGAACTACCGCATCAGCAGCCGCGCCCAATACGTCAAGGATCGCGGACATCAAGGCAATGCCCACCTGCGCGGAACCAAGGCGGATATCTGGGAAGGTGGCCACCGCGTGCCGTTCATCGCCCGCTGGCCCGGAAAAACACCGGCTGGAACGACATGCAGTGCCTTGGTGGAACTGACCGATCTGATGGCAACGGCAGCGGCGGTTACAGGAACGCAATTGCCCGATGACGCCGGAGAAGACAGCCGAAACATCCTGCCGCTGTTGCTGGGGTTGCAGCCGGCGAAACCGGTCCGGGAATTTGCCGTGCATCATTCGTTGTGGGGAATGTTCGCCATCCGGCAAGGTCCTTGGAAACTGGTGGAAGGCCGCGGCTCGGGAGGATTCACCCGCCAGCGACTGTTGGATCCCAACGCGGTCGGCGGCCCTCCAGGCCAACTCTACCACCTTTACAGCGATCCATCGGAAACGAAAAACATCTGGGAGCAACATCCGGATGTCGTCGAACGACTGACGAAACTGCTGCGGCAGGTGAAAGAGCGCGGCGAGTAAAGCATTGGTCCGCTCCAGCCAACGCGGCGCCAGCAAATAGGCGAGAAGATTGGGTTTCGGTTCTTGGTTCTTGGTTCTTGGTTCTTGGTTCTTGGTTCTTGGTTCTTGGTTCT
>CALBIE010000273.1 GCA_937893495.1 uncultured Verrucomicrobiales bacterium
TAGAACGACACCCTGACTTGATCTCATCCGTTGTAGATAACCAGGATGCCGAAATCGTGAAGGTTGACGCCTTCGGGATTGAGATAGCTATAGCTGATGGGGGAAACGCTGACGATGTCCTTTTTGTCGATTTTTCCGAGGAATTTTGCGACGTCCGAATCGAAATGGTCGTTACCCATATCTACTGAGTCATGGTGTCGGAACGATTTTATTCGGACCACTGGCCCGGAGGATTCTCCATCCTTTGAATCACTGGCGCTGCCCAACACCGCGATTGGTTTCTTTATCAGGCCTTCTTTAGCCTTCGCCATAGCCGCATCCGCAGCGCTAGCGTCTGCCGATGATTTTGTGGCTCCTGCGACAGGCTTAACGGTGACCGCATCATCTTCTGATTTTTTCCCGTCGACTGCTGGTTTTGCCTCTGAGGAGTCTCCGGTTTTAGCTGGGTCCGTGGATCCCGCCGACAGATCGGGTGCTTTTTCTGATTCTGCCGGTTTCTCATTCGCGTTCGAGCTTTCGCTCCCGGATACCTTTGATTCGGGTTCACTCGTTTCGGATTTGGCCTTGGGTTCGCATCTCTGGATAATGACTTGTTCCCCGCATTCGGGGCAGGGGAGTTCTTCTCCGATACCCGCTTCGTCAACCGACATTTCCTGTTCGCAAAAGGGGCAAATAAAAAGAATATCCATAACGTTTCGGAGTTAAGTTGAGTTGTCGGTGACAAAGGTCGAAGTAATCTTCAACCATGGTCACCGGGGTACCATTGAACCCCTGTCATGGCAATCGTTATTTCCCGTAAACATTGGCGTATGATGACGCCATTTGAACGATAAGCGGTTCTTCAACTGTTGGAACCTGCTCCGGTCCTCCAGTGTACGGTTTACACTCAGGAACGAATCGCATTAACTTCAGCCATGCAGAACTCAGGTTTTTGGCGATATGCAGGCCTTGTTTGTCTTATGGTTTTTTCCGCAACGCAGGGCGGTTGGTGCGGGGAGAAAACGAAAGCCGTTCCGAAGGCATTCGTTGATGGTGTCGGGCCCGGTTGGAAGACGCTTGGTGAAAAGGATTTCGTCAACGTCAACTGCGACGAGGAGACGTGGTCGTGGACCAACGGAGTTACCTATTGCACGGGCCAGCCGGTCGGCGTGATTCGTTCCGTTAAGAAATACACCAACTTCGAAATGACCATCGAGTGGCAGCATTTGAAATCGGCGGGCAATTCCGGTGTGTTTCTGTGGATGATCGATAAATCGTGGTGGCGATTGAAGAAACCCGGATTGCCCCACGGCATTGAGGTTCAGGTGCTCGATCACGGCTACACGGAGCGATACGTTCAGCGGACAAAAAAGCAACCGGACTGGTTCACCAGCAACGGCGATGTGTTCCCGGTTGGTGAGGCAAAGATGACTCCTTTTCCGCCCGTGGCGCCGAACGGACGGCGGAGTTTTCCATCGAAGAATCTCAGCAAAGGTTTCGGCCAATGGAATCACTATTACATACGCGCGATCAACGGTGAGGTGCGCCTGTGGGTTAATGGCGAGGAAGTGTCTGGCGGCACGGGATGTGAACCCTCTACGGGACATCTGGCACTGGAATCGGAGGGCTCACCGATTCTCTTCCGAAACATCCGGCTTCGCGAACTGCCGTAAGGTCGGCCTGAAGGCAACCCGTCCATGGGGGTTATTGGATAATCCTCAGAACCTGATTGACCGCGATCCTGCTATGGCCTTCGAGGTGGCTGTTATTCCCTTGAGAGTCATGGTGTCCGGCTTGCTGGCGCCGACCCTGATCGTGTAATCGCCCTTGGCGTAAACCGGTGGTTGAAACGTGTTTCCCTGCACCCGGACGGTGTAAAGGATTTCACCGGATTTTTCTTCTATTACCTGAACCACGGGATCGTTGACTCCTTCAAAATTCATTTTCGGAAGCCACGCAACCGGTTTGCGTCCGTCATTGTCCTCCATCTTTACAGTAATCGGCCAGCCGGGAAACTGAGCCTTGTCCCCGTCACTCACTTTGGCGAAACGTGGCCAGCATTCGAAAGTAATGGTGCGATTCCTTTTGTCGAAACGCGCGATGCCGTAACCATCGGCGCGCTGTTTCTCGTCCGTGCGATTGGGTGGATTGGCATAGGCCATCATGGAAATTTTGTTTCCCAGCCCGTCCTCGAAATCGCCGGTCCAATCCAAGGGACTGCCTTGGACGGGATTAGGGCCGGGTTTTTCGTTCTCCGGGTGCCACCAGCGACCGTAGATCGTATTGACGATGGCGGGACTGGTGAAGGCGTAGGGCCCGTCTCCGTAGTTATCAATGCCATGCTTGACGACCACGGCGAGGTGTTGGTCACCGCAAAGATGCGGTGCCCATGCCCGACGAATCTCCTTGAGCGCGTTGTTGCGACCGGTCTGCGGCCAGCCATTGCAGTCAAGGTCGGCGAGCAGACGGTTTTTTTCTGAACCGTGGAAATGCACCGCCCCGCAAAAGGCCGTCTGCGACAGGACAGCCTTCATATCCGTCGCGGTCCAATCCTGTCCCCATTCCCGAAGGAAACTTAGTTGACGGTCGCCGAGCAGTTTCAGTCCGGCAACATCGACGGATTTGCGATCATAAGCAGGGTCGTTGATGTGGTCTGGCCGTGGGCCCATTTTGGGAATTTTGTGTTCAGGGCCGCTTTTGAATTTGCGATCTTCAAGAATCGCGAAGTCAACACCACCCACCCGCAGACGGGTGTAGTAAACTCCGATACCCCGTTCGATCGGGCGCGGATCGTAAGGGTCCGGCAGGTGCCAGGTCTGCTGGCGTTGAACCATGTTCACGTAGCCAACCGGATAGTAATAACCACCGTCTGAACCGGCACCGGAGGATGCCTTCTTGCCATTTTCGCCCCAGATGTTGCCTTGGCCGACATCGTGATCATCGGGAATCGCGATCATCGGACGGTCACGAAAAACATCGCGGAATTGCAGGCCGAATTCCAGCCAGCCGGCCGTGTGCTGGGTGTGGTGATAGCTCTGGTCGCCCGCGAAGAATAACAAATCCGGATTCTGTGCTTTGAGATTGTCGATGATCTGCGGCCTGGGTCCCGCAGTTCGGCTGGAATTGCACGAAAGATTTCCAACGATGATCACTTCCTTCTCAATCGGGTCCCGGCGAATCAAACCCTCAAACATGGCCTTCTGCCCATGCCGGACCCGGTAGGCAACGTTCCTGGTGTTGTCCCAGTTTTCGATTCGGAAATGAGCGCTCCAGCCGG
Organism: uncultured Verrucomicrobiales bacterium; assembly: GCA_937893495.1. Classification (GTDB taxonomy): domain Bacteria; phylum Verrucomicrobiota; class Verrucomicrobiia; order Limisphaerales; family JAYPXF01; genus CALBIE01. The sequence continues at coordinate 3,257 of CALBIE010000273.1, forward strand.
GATAAATCACCTGCGCTTTTCGGACGGGGAGCCATTTGCCATTCTGTCTTAATTCCAACCTGACTTCACGGTCTTCACCGGGCTTCAGTGGAAAAAGTTGCGCGGAAATTTTCAGGGTTCCACGTTCGTGTGTATAGACGGCAAAGGCGACCACCTGATCGCGAGCGACGTCCATTTCAATCGGCACTTTTGCACCGCGTTTCTTCTTTTTTGCCTGCGGGTCGGATTTTCCTTTTGTCCACCAATTGCCGGTGGCAAATCCGTCGAGGGTCGGAAAGTCCGGTCCAAATGGTTGTGGATGCTCGGCGTTTGCAAACAAGGAACCGCTCATCGTGAGGACGGAGACCAGTGCGAGAGATTTGAAAGTCATGGCGGATCGATGCTATCGAAAATGGCAGTGTGAGCAAGTCGCGATGCGGGGCAAGCGTTGCCCGGAGCGCATCCGGGTGATGTCCCCGTAGCGCAGGCTTCCAGCCTGCACAAAACCGTTGCCGTGCCGACAACGTTCCGGGTTTTTCGGCAACGTCGGATGGCAAGACCACCTGATCGACAGGCGAGACGCCTGCGCTACGGGGGGGCGGATTCTCGGAATCGTTTCTTGCCGACCAGTTCTCTGCGGCATGAATGCCGCACTCCGATCGGCTACAGTTGCGGATGGGCCCCTTTGCCCGCTCCAAACATTTGATTGCCGCGAAACGGCAACGAGGATTAAATATTGGCATGAATGAATCCCTCCGACTTGCGGACGAACATCTGGCCTGCACGCGCCGTCACTTCCTCGGTTTGGCGGCGGCGGGAGTTGCGTTGACTGATTTGCCATTGCTGTTCGCGGACGATGCCGCCGGTCGCGATTTGCTGGCCAGGGAGATTGCCAAGCTCTCGTATCTGACGCCGAGCGCGAAATTTCGCAATGTGGAACGGCATAAACCATTGCCCTACAAGCTGCCGAAGGAAGACCGGCTTCGACTCGGTCTGGAGCGGGAAACCTGGAAGCTGGAAGTAACCGCCGACCAGGAGAGCAACGTCGAACTTCGCAATCCGCTATCTAAAGAAAAAGGGACAGCACTGGATTTTCCAGCCTTGATGAAACTGGCGGAAAAGCATGCCGTGCGGTTTTTGAAGGTGATGACGTGCAACAACATTCCCGAACCGCTTGGCACGGGATTGTGGGAAGGGGTGCCACTGCGCGAAGTCATCTGGTTGGCGCAGCCGGAGAAAAATGTCCGGCGACTGTATTACCGCGGCTATCACAACGAAAATCCGAAACAGATATTTCAGAGTTCGTTGTCCATCGGTCGGGTGCTGGAAGATCCTCCGGGGGAACAACCCGTGATTCTTTGCTACAAGATCAATGGGCAATGGTTGCCGGGAGAGCGTGGTGGTCCGGTTCGGATGGTAGTCCCCGACGCCTACGGATTCAAATCGGTTAAGTGGATACAGCAGGTTTTCTTGACGAATGATTATCAGGCCAATGACACGTATGCGTTGCAGAACAATGACATCGATAGCGGGATGAAAAGTGCCGCGCGTTTCATGGTCTGGCCGAAGGTGGTCAAGGCCGGTGAAGCGTTTCCGGTCACCGGTGTGGCGCAATGCGGCCAATCGGGCGTGAGCAAGGTCCAGTATTGGTTGCATCCGACCGACAAGGATTTACCAGCCGGAGATCGGTATTTTGAAAAGGGAGATTGGAAGGATGCCCGGCTTTTGGATCCGCCGGAAAAATGGGGTTCGATGCTGCCGGACGGAAAACTGCCGCCGGGAATGGGGCAGTTCGATGAGAATGGCAAACCGAACGAGTGGCCACCACGTAACGCGATCGCTCATTGGGCCGCACTTGTTCCCGGAGTGCCGGCCGGTAAATACGATCTGCGTGCCCGGACAATCGATCGCAACGGAGTGGCGCAACCGATGCCGCGTCCGTTTCAAAAATCCGGTGGCAACCGAATATTAAGCGTGCCGATTCGAGTGTTTGGCTCTTAGAATGCCATATTTCGAGGTAATTTTCGATGTCACAGGACTCAATGTTTCCGTTGACGGAGGGGAGCCGGTTGTCGGATGCATAGTTCTCAGGCGCACCGTCGCCCCCGATTTGCGGACTGCTATCGATGAGGCGGCTGAGACTCTCCAACAGGATTCCAAACTGCGCTCGTATTTTGAAATGAGCCAGAATCTTGGGCAAAGAGATCCGACGGTCACGGCACAAGAGGCGACGGAAATGTCGTGGTGGCAGTATTATTTCACCCGGGCGGCGAAAGGATTCTTGTTTTACCCCAAGGAAGAAACATCGGAAGCAATTGAGGATGATTCCTTGCTAATGGACACTCTCCCGAATCAGGTCGCATTGCTATCGTGTTTAGTGGGATGTGACTCCGATACCTCAGTTCAACTTCCAGATTGAGCGCGAATCGGCGTGGTCAAACGTCCGACCAAAGTGTCGCATACGCCCAAACGCCTTATGGACTGCGGTGGCAGCCTTTCGCCCGTAGCCCAGCGAAGGGCAGAGCGGAGCGGCGACACCGCTTTCGTGCGTGGTGGAGGCCAACGAATCGTGGTAAACGTAATGTGCGGAATTGGCGCGGTCGGGTGCGTGCAGACCGCAGGCTACACGGCGGCCACGGCTCGGGAGGTTGAATGCGCCAAGGAAAGCGGTGTCGCCGCCCTTTCAGGGCTTTGCCACCGCAGTCCATAAGGCTCCGGCTGATTCGCGGCTCGGGCGTGGTTCACTGCATTCCCGGACGTGCCGAGCGGGTGCTCGGCGCTCCGAGTTATCACGCAATAATCTTGTGCGCGATGTGACCGTGGACGTCTGTCAGGCGGAATTCACGGCCGGCGTAGGGATAGGTCAGCTTTTCGTGATTGAGTCCGAGCAGATGCAGCACGGTGGCGTGCAAATCGTGGAAGTGCATCTTGTCCTCGACGGCCGCGATACCATGTTCGTCGGTCGCGCCGTACCGCATGCCGCCTTTGACGCCGCCGCCGGCCATCCAGAAACTAAAGCCGGTGTTATTGTGATCGCGGCCGTCGTCGCGCTTGACGTGCGGCGTCCGACCGAATTCACCGCCCCAGATGACCAGAGTCTCGTCGAGCATGCCTCGCTGTTCGAGGTCGGTGAGCAGGGCGGCGAGCGGTTTGTCGATGTTGGTGCAGTTCTTGGTCAGCGTTTTGCGGAGGCCGTTGTGCTGATCCCAACTGCTGTGGCCGATTTCGATGAAGCGAACGCCGGATTCGGCGAGACGACGGGCAAGCAGGCATTCGCGGCCGAACGCGTCCGTCTGGCTGTCGCCGATGCCGTATGATTTCATGGTGGCCTCGGATTCGCCCTTGATACTCATGACCTGCGGCAGGGCGGACTGCATGCGGAAGGCGAGTTCGAAGGATTGGATGACGCCGTCGAGTTGCTCGTTGTCGTGGTGGCGCGCCTGCAGGTCGGTGTTCATCGATTGCACCAAATCGATCTGTTTGCGCTGGAGGTCGCCGGAGAATCGTTTGTTGCTCAGGTTGCCGAGAGAAACATCTCGCAGATTCTGATTCAGTTCACCGATTTTCGAACCCTGATACACCGCCGGAAGAAAGGCGCTTCCGTAGTTCTGTGCGCCGCCGACGCGAGCGGGCGGGCAAAGCGTGATGAAACCGGGCAGGTTCTGATTCTCGGTGCCGAGGCCGTAGAGCACCCATGCGCCCATCGACGGGCGGACGAATTGAAAACTCCCGGTGTGCAATTGCACGAAGCACTCGGGATGGCTCGGGACGTCCGCAAACATGCCATTAAGCAGGCAGAGTTTGTCGGCGTGGTGGGAAAGATTCGGAAGCAATTCGGAAATCGGCAACCCGCTCTGGCCCCGGGGTGTGAACGCCCACGGCGATTCCATCAACTTGCGTCCTTTGGAGGCCTCGGTAGTTTTGCCATCGTCTTTGGCGAGGGCTGGTTTGTAATCAAATGTGTCCACGTGCGAGGGACCCCCTCTCATGCACGCGAAGATGACGCGCTTGGCGCGGCCAGGGAAATGCGATGTGCGGGGCGATAACGGATTCTGAAATCCCTGCGTCGCCATGGTGCTCAGCCCGGCGAACGCCATGTAGCCGAATCCGGCCGACATGGTCTTGAGCAGGTCGCGGCGGGAAAGGGCGCGATGCGGAGTGGGGAGTGCGGAATGCGGAGTGTTCATAGCGGTGCGTATTGGTGATTTGGTCACTTATTCGTTCTGCCCCGTCGTGCAGTTTTTATCGAGGCGACTGCGATGGCGGTCAATTCGTTGGCTTCGGTCAAAAGGGATTGGATTTTTTCTGCTTTCATCAGTCCAGCGGCGGAAATCAATTCCATCCAAAAGGCCGATTCGTCGGCTTCTTCTTCGACGATCCCCATCTTGCTGGTGAAGTCCGCCTTGCTGTGCGCCCGGCAGGCGCTGCGGTAGTTCGCGCCCACGGATGTGCCCGACCGTAGCAAATGTCGACCCAAGACGTCGCCAACGTGGTTTCTTGGCAGGCTCTCTGTTAGTCTCGTTACCCGCAGGGCAAATTCTTTGGTCCTTTGCTTCAAATCTTGCATGTTGTTCCACTCCGCATTCCGCATTTCGAACTCCGGATTCAGTTGAGATATCGAAATTCTCCGCTCGCGAAGAGCGCCTGGCAGACGCCTGACCATGTTTCGGCTTCCGGTTGTTGTTTATCCTGACACGCCTGAACGAAGCTCAGAATCCGTTCCTTTTCGTGAGTCGCAGCCTTTCGATTGAGGGTGAGTTGATAGGCGTGATCAATTCGTTCCTCGCTGGTCAGACTCGAATCGTTCAGTAACCGGCGGGCAAGACTCTCGCTCTGCTTGAGCACAAATTCGCCATTGAGCAGAAACAGGGCCTGGCTCGGGACTGTGGTGACGGAACGGTTACCGACAATCATGCTCGGCTCGGCGAAGTCGAACGTCGTCATCATATCGGACACGTTGTTACGGACAACGGGCAGGTAAACAGCGCGCCAATCGCGTTCACTGCGAACTTCGTTCAATTGTTTCACGTTTCGGTCAATCTGTGCTTCACCGAACGGGGCAATGACTGAACCGGGCGGCGGCGTGAGATTGATCCTGCCGGCGATCTGCAGCATGGCGTCGCGTATTGATTCGGCGTCGAGCCGGCGGTGATTCATTTTCCAGAAGTATTTGTTCTCCGGGTCAACTTCGTTGTTTGCGGCGTGCGGCGTAGTGGCAAGTTGATAGGTGCGGCTCAGCACGATTGTGCGAACGAGAGATTTTACGGACCAGCCGTTCTCCGCGAATTGGATGGCCAAGTGGTCGAGCAGAGCGGGATTGGTGGGGCGTTCGCCGGACTCACCGAAATTATCAACAGTCCGGACGATACCGCGTCCCAGAAGATGATTCCATGCGCGATTGGCGAAGACTCGGGCGGTCAGCGGATTATGCGGGCTAGCGATCCAGTCGGCGAGTTCACGACGGCCACTTTGTTCGGCATTGACGCTGGGCGTATGTTCGTTGCGCATCACTGCAGGGAAACCGCGCGGAATTACAGGCCCGAGCGTCGCGACATCACCGCGCATATGAATGGCGCAGTTTTCCGGTTTCCCTTCGACAATACCCATGGCTTGAGGTCCGGTGGCCTTTTTCGGGGCTGCGTTCTTTTTATTCTTTTTCGCCTTCTTGCCTTTGGGATCTGCTTCGGTTTGTTTGGCGTAAGTCACACCGACTGATTCGCTGGCTTGTTTGCTGAGTGCGATCAAACCCGATTTCTGCCGCACGCCCTGGCTGGCGCCGGCATTAAAGCGCGTTTGCGAACTGCGGAAAATTCCCGCGATGCCGTAATAGTCCGCCGTGGAAATCGGATCGAATTTGTGGTCGTGGCAGCGGGCGCAACTCACGGTGATGGCCATGGTCGATCGGGTGGCGATGTCGATTTGTTCATCGACCACATCCATTCGAAAGACTCGCTGGTCGCGTTCGTTGAGCGACTTGGGACCCATGGCGAGAAATCCGGTGGCAATCGCATTGCGATCCTTCTCGGCAGAATCTTTTGCTTCCAGCAGGTCACCGGCGATTTGTTCCTTGATAAACCGGTCAAAAGGTTTGTCGGCGTTAAAACTCTCGATGACATAGTCGCGATAGCGCCAGGCGTGCGGGAAAAGTTGATTGCGCTCCATGCCGTTGCTCTCGGCATAACGGGCCACGTCCAGCCAGTGACGACCCCAGCGTTCGCCATAGCGCGGAGAGTCGAGGAGTTGATTGACAATCTTTTCAAACGCGCCGGCCGACTTGTCGTTGACAAAGGCACTCACCTGTTCCGGTGTGGGGGGCAGTCCGATGAGATCAAAATAGACGCGGCGGAGCAGGGCAACCTTGTCGGCGTCGGGATTAGGTTTCAGTCCGTGCTGTTCCAACCCGGTCATCACGAACCGGTCGATCTCAGTGCGGGGCCAGGTTGCGTTTTTGGGGGTCGGAGGCGGGGCCTTCTTCGGCAATTTGAACGCCCAGAATTGGCGGCCCTTTTCGATGTCGATGCTCGGCGTATATTTCTCGCTGGAGGCATCTTTGGAATCAGCCTTGACCAGGGCGGCTTTGTCTTCGCGCGGGTCCGGGGCGTCCATACGAATCCATTTGGCGAGATTGGTAAGGTCGGCCGAGGAAAGTGTTTTCTTGGGCGGCATCTTCAATTCACCCGTCTGCCGAACGGCCTGATAGAGCAGGCTGGCGTTCAGATCCTTCGGCACAATGGCTGCACCTGATTCTCCGCCCTTCAGCAATCCGTCGCGCGTATCGACGCGGAGTCCGCCCTTCGTCTTGCCGGATTTGGCGGAGTGGCATTCGTAGCAATTCTTCGCGAAAATGGGCCTGATCTTGCGTTCAAAGAAATTGATTTGGCTCTGGGAGAGTTCCTTCGCGCTGGCCGACGAGACCATAACGGCGAGGCATGTGAGGCCAGCGAGTGACAGGTGGTTGGCTCCAAACTGCCTGAATCTCAAGTATTTACCCATGGTTTGAGCATTAGACGACACTCAAAGCGGCTGGGTTGCAACAATTTTGTGCCGGGAACCAGGAGATTCATGAGCCGCGTCTTGGACTGGTGTTCAGCGAACGTCCGCGTAATATCCTTCCCATGCGTTTGTTGAAAATATTGTACGTGATCGCGTGGATTGTTTTGGCCGGGCAAGGCGTCCGCGCGGCCGGGAACATCCGCCATTATCAGGCCGATCCAAATACGCAATTTTCGGATGCCGTAATCGTGTCCGCGGGTGCGCTGGCCCACACGGCGCAGTTCATTCCGGATGCGGGTGCAACGCTCACCGGCGGTTTGCGGGGGCAATGCCGCGACGTCCTTCGAAAAGTGGACGTGGCGCTGAAACAGGCCGGCTCGGCTCTCGCGCAAATCGTCAAACTTAACGTGTGTCTGCGGCGCGATGAGGATCGCGAAGCCGTCGAACGGGAATTGCTGAAAGCATTCGACGTTGGCAGACGACCGGCGCTGTCTTTCGTGACGGGATTCTTACGGGTTGACGATGCGTTGGTGGCATTGGATGCCGTGGCGGTTACTTCCGTTGCGGGCACCCGTGCCGTCTGGTCGCGATCCAGTCCCACGATTCGCGAAGGAGCCCTCGGTGCGCACGTAGCGATTTTACCGGAAGGTCGGCGGGTGTACATCTCGGGACAAGCCGTCCGCGATAAGACGATTACGGCGTCCACTCGCAAGACCATGGTACAACTCGGGGAGACGCTCCGGTTCCTGAATCTTGGTTTTGAAAACGTCGTGCAGGTCAAATCGTTCATGCAGCCGATGTCGTCGGTTGCCGAAGTGGCGGGCGAAATCGCGAAGTTCTTTCCTGAGGGGACGATGCCGCCACAGGTTTTTGTGGAATGGGTTTCCACGTCGCCGATCGAAATCGAGCTCATCGTTGCCGGCGGTCCGGAACGATCCCGTCTCGATCCCGTGGAATTCCTGACGCCGACCGGCATGAAGGCGTCGCCGGTATTCAGTCGGATTGCGCGAATCAATTCGGGGCCGATGATTTACGTGGCCGGACAGTACGGTGACAGCGGCAGCGTAGGCGAAGCGGAGATGGCGACTGTCTTCGAGTCGCTCCGCAAGATTCTTGAAGCCAATGGCAGTGATTTGCGACACATGGCCAAGGCGACGTATTACGTGAGCAACAATGATTCGAGCAGCCAGTTGAACGCGTATCGTCCAAAAGTTTATGACCCGAAACGACCGCCGGCAGCATCGAAGGCAATGGTGCGGAGTGTGGGGAGGAACGGCCACGCGGTGACGCTTGATATGATCGCGGTTGGGTCCAAGTGAGAGGTCACGACCTGTTTCCCTGAACCGGGAATCCCCCTCACCCGACCTTCCATGATTCTCGAATCGCGAACCGGGACCGTGAACCGGAAAAGCGGTGCTGAAGACACCGCACTCCAGACGCTGGCGCGCACCAGGCCGAAACGATGCAGTTGAAAATCGCCAACCAAAGCGAATCGTCGCCAACGACCGGGAGTAATGGAGTGTTGGAGTGCTGAGGTTCAGCTCACTAAACAGTGTCCGTATTCCATTGCTCCATTACTCCCGCTCCATCTGCAGCAAATCGCTCTTGACCCTCGATTTGAACCGCATAGATACGGCTAAGAGGCGGCCGCTTGATCGCGGCAGCGTCTGGAGTGCGGCGCGTTCACCGCCGCTTTCCGAGCGTGAGCGACGGCCGCGAATCCTCCCGGGGACTCAGGCGCAAGGAATGCTCCTTTCCACTGTCCACCCCCCACTTCAGACTCCGGTTCATGGAGAGCTTCCACGATTCTCAGATCGCGCATCCGGGACTTGAACCCGGATGTCGTAAGCCGGTCACAGACCGGCGCTCCAACGGGAAACGGAGCGCCGGCTTGCAGCCGGCTTACCGCGTGCGTGGTCAAGCGGGTTCATGGAAAGGGTTGGGGAAAGGTACGCATTCGAAAAGAACAGAGAATGCCTCGCCCCGCCTTTCCGTGGCCAACGGATATGGAAGATATCTATTTTCGCCCGGTGAGGAACGCCGCATTCGGATGGCTTGCCCTATCCCATCGCTCCACTCATCATCACTCGAAAATGAAACGGTTACTGATTCTCATTGCATCGTTCGGCGTATTCCAAACCGGCGGCGCCGCCGAGTATGATCTGGTGGTTTACGGGGGCACGAGCGCCGGCGTCATCGCCGCGGTTCAAGCGAAGAAGATGGGTAAGACGGCCATCATCGTGGGGCCGGATATACATCTGGGCGGTCTCTCCAGCGGCGGATTGGGATACACCGATACGGGCCTGAAGAACGCGATCGGCGGCTTGAGTCGGGAGTTTTATCATCGGGTGTGGAAGGAATACCACACCGACTCCGCTTGGAAATGGGAGAAGCAGTCTGACTATGGCAACAAAGGGCAGGGGACTCCGGCCATCGACGGCGAGAACCGTACGATGTGGATCTTTGAACCGCATGTGGCCGAAAAGGTGTTCGAGGATTTTGTCAAAGACTACGCCATACCAGTTCATCGCGACGAATGGTTGAATCGTGCTCCGGGCAAAGGCGTTTCAATCAAGGACGGTCGAATCGAATCGATCACCATGCTGAGCGGCAAAACCTTTCGCGGACGGATGTTCATCGACGCGACCTACGAGGGTGATTTGATGGCCGCTGCTGGGGTCGATTACCACGTCGGTCGCGAGGCCACGAGTGTTTATGGCGAGGAATGGAATGGCGTGCAAACCGGGGGCCTGCATCACGGCCACCATTTTGGCGTGCTGAAGACGAAGATCAGTCCGTATGTCATTTCCGGCGATCCATCGAGTGGCGTGCTGCCGCGCATCAACCCCGATCCCCCCGGCGAATACGGCGCCGGTGACAACAAAGTGCAGGCGTATTGCTTTCGCATGTGTCTGACGGATCATCTGGAAAATCGGGTTCCATTCGCCCGCCCGGACGGCTATGATCCGATGCAGTATGAGCTGCTGCTGCGCGTCTTCGCGGCGGACTGGAAACAGACGTTCAACAAATTTGATCGCATCCCGAACAAGAAGACGGACACGAACAATCACGGTCCAGTCAGCACGGATAATATCGGTTACAACTACGATTACCCGGAAGGTTCCTACGAGCGTCGCCGGGAAATCATCCGCGAGCACGGGACGTATCAGAAAGGCTGGTTGTACTTCATCGCGAACAATCTGCGGGTGCCAAAGGACGTTCAGGCGGCGATGCGGAAGTGGGGACTCGCGAAGGACGAATTTACGGACAACGGCAACTGGCCGCATCAAATCTACGTGCGCGAGGCGCGAAGGATGATCGGCAAATACGTGATGACCGAAAACGAGTTGCTGAAGAAACGGCCGACACCCGAATCTGTCGGCATGGGATCCTACACGATGGATTCGCACAACGTGCAGCGTTACATCACGCCTGCGGGGTACGTGCAGAACGAGGGCGACATTGGCGTCTCGACGCGCGGCCCCTACCAGATTGCCTACGGTTCGCTGGTGCCGAAAAAAGCGCAATGCGCCAACCTGCTCGTCCCGGTCTGCGTCTCCAGTTCGCATATCGCGTTTGGGTCCATTCGCATGGAACCGGTGTTCATGATTCTTGGACAATCCGCGGCGACGGCGGCGGCAATGTCTCTGGATGCCGGAATCGCGGTTCAGGATTTGCCTTATGAAAAACTTCGTGAACGGCTGGTTGCCGATGGGCAGGTGCTCGAACTCAAGGTTTCCGCCAGTGCGAAGCAGAAGAGTGGTCGGAGGGGAATCGACCCAAAGCGATTGCCGGGTGTCGTCGTCGATGACGTGCAGGCGGAACTGAAGGGTGAATGGAAACACAGTTCGTCGACCGGGAGTTGGCTGGGCAGCAGTTATCGCCACGATGACAACGTGCGGGATGGCAAAATGACGGCGCGGTTTTCCGGGCGTCTGCCGGAAGCCGGTCGCTACGAAGTGCGGTTGGCCTACTCGCCGAACAACAATCGGGCATCGAACGCGCTGGTAACGATTCAGCATTCCGGGGGCACGAAAGAAGTGCGGGTGAACCAGAAAAAGGAGCCGGCGTTCGACGGTCTTTGGATTTCGTTGGGCACGTTTGAGTTTGCCAATGGGGCCGCCGCCGTCGTGGAAATCTCCAATGCCGGAGCGAATGGATATGTCATCGCCGACGGCGTTCAATGGTTGCCGGTAAAGGGTAAGTAGCGGTTGATGTTACAACCGGGTAAATCCCGTAGCGCAGGCTTCCAGCCTGCACGAGGCGTTCGCCAGACCAGGACGGCAGAGTTCACTCGGACGCGTGGATTAGTAATCGGCACTGTTCTGCGGGCGAAACGCCTGCGCTACGGCTACGGGTTTCGTGAAAAAGCGTCGCATCTGCTCGCATTTGTTTTACGATGAACGGATGCGGTCACCTCTTTTATTCCTGTCATTCATACTCATCACTGGCTCTTGCATTCCTTTGACTCATGGCGCGGAGGTAGCGGAGACCAACTTTCCAGGTGTAATTCGGTTGGAGTTGCCCGAGGTGATTTACGCCGTGCCCGGGGTCGAAATGAACGTGTATTTCGACAATGTCGTGCTGGTATTGAATGCCGCCAACTACGCGTTTGATGTGAGCTGTTCCAAGGGCCTGCAACAGGCCGAGCGTTGGACTTTCACCCCGACAGTGGCGGACGTGGGAACGCATCCGTTCAAGTTGGAAGTGCGCAATCTCGCCAACAAGGTGATTGCTCGAGCGACTTCAACGGTTCGCGTGTCGCCGACCGACTCCGGCGCGGCGGCGAAGCTGAGCCTGTTGATTATGGGTGATTCGTTGACGGCGGCGTCCGTCTATTCGCAGCAGGTGTTCGATCGATGCAAGGGCGAGCAGAATCCGAGAATCCGCCTGATCGGCACACGCGGCAATGCCGAGGCTGGCAATCGGCACGAGGGTT
>CALBIE010000274.1 GCA_937893495.1 uncultured Verrucomicrobiales bacterium
AAGCCTTTCGCCTTTTGATACGAGGCGAGCCATTTGGCAAGATTATCGGAAACCGGTACGAGACGCCGTTTGCCGGTCTTGGAGTTGGTGGGCGAAATCCTGATGAACCCTCTACTGATGTCCGACCATTTCAAATCGCGAATCTCCGCCGTTCGCAAACCAGCAAATGCACCCAAGGCGATGATTGGAACTGCCGAAGGTTCGGCCTTAGCCAGAAGACTTGCCATCTCTTTCGGTGTCCATATTTCGGGGTCGCCGTGGACGACAGTCTTGCGGGCAATCTCGATCTCAAAATCCTTCGCGATGTATTTCTTCTCCTTCGCAAACGCTACGATTCTCAAAATAATCGCGGCTCGGTTGTTGTAGGTTCTCTCTGCGATGCAATTCGCTTCCAGCCAATCACGGGCCATATCCGATGTCAGATTGTTGATGGGCAGTTGATGGGCTTTCGCGAAGCGGTTTCCGACGTTTCGCAATTCCCGGATGCGGCGTTCGCCGCGCTTTAGTCGTTCCGTGTCCTTCACCAACTCATCGACGACTTCCTGCACAGTGCGGATCGTAATTGTTTGGCTATGATGATGAAGGTAGAACTTCGCAGCCTCGACAACGGAAACGCCATCCAGCATCCGTGCCGCCTCCGCAAACTGATGGGCCGCCGCGTCCAACTTCACCTCCAAACCAGCAATTGCATCCAATGCCCGAGCGTAAGCCTGCCGATCCCGATCTGTAATCTGTGCCGCGTCGATATTGCCACGTTGAAGATTGGCCAGCTTGGTATTCGCCAATTGAATCGCCGTTTCCTTGTCCTTGTAATCCTCAGTCCGCCGTTTCCCCCCCAAATAATACGCAACGCGGTAGTATCCATTACCCAATTCAGTAACCCGAACTGTGGTTCCACCCTTGCTCAACCTCATTGGGAAAGCACTTACCCGTTTCTTGCGTTTACCAGTCATAAGCGTGAAATAACCTGCATTAACTGGTAGCATATTGGTAGGAAATTGCAACCAACAAGAAGCAGGAACTCCGAAATAGCCTTTAAAATAAGGTAAATATGAGAAAAAAAGAATGGCGGGAGCGACGGGATTCGAACCCGCAACCTCTGCCGTGACAGGGCAGCGCTCTAACCAATTGAGCTACGCCCCCGTTTCCGGGGAGCGCAAAACCTATTGAAGTCGCAGAGGTGAGTCAACGACGAACTAGCCCGCTTTATTGGGGGAATTTCAAAAGAACGAATGAACGAAAAGCCGCCGGGCATTACAAGAAATCAGTCCAAAAAAAATGATTCGGGTAACAGACGCCAAGGAGGTGGGGGTGGGGAACCCCTCTGAAGAAACGTGCTGCCACCCGAATCAAATTGTTAAAAGAACTGGTGCAAATTTATGCCTGTTGGCGGTCTTGTCAATAGTTTTGGTGACGGCGGAAACACTTTTTTTGAAAGCGGTACAAGAAAAAGGCGGCTAAAATGCCGCCTTTTTCGCAATTTATTTTTGACTGGCTTCTACAACCCTTTCTCAATCATGTATTTGAGAAGGTCGCCGACCCGATTGCTGTAGCCCCATTCATTGTCATACCAACTTACCAGTTTGAAAAACCGGCTGTTCAATTCCATGCAAGCACCCTGATCGAGAATCGAGCTGGACGCCGAATGAATGAAGTCCGTGCTCACCACCTGGTCTTCGGTGTATTCCAGAATTCCTTTCAGATAGGTTTCGCTGGCTTTTTTCATCGCCGCGCTAATCTCGGCCAGGCTGGTTTCCTTCTCGGTGCGAACGGTCAGATCCACCACGGAAGAAGTGGGGGTCGGCACGCGAAAGGCCATGCCGGACAGTTTGCCTTTGATTTCCGGGATGGCGAGGCTCACTGCTTTTGCAGCGCCTGTGCTGGCTGGGATGATGTTCTGATGCGCTCCGCGACCGTCGCGCCATGCCTTGCGGCTTGGCCCGTCCACGGTCTTTTGCGTGGCGGTGTAGGCATGAATCGTGGTCATCAAGCCTTCCTCAATACCGAACCCTTCCTTAAGCAAAACGTGCACGACCGGCGCGAGACAGTTTGTGGTGCAGGAGGCATTGGAAACGATGTGGTGATTGGCGGCGTCGTATTTTTCATGGTTTACACCCATGACGATCGTAATGTCTTCGCCCTTGGCCGGTGCGGAAATAATGACCTTCTTCGCGCCGGCTTCGATGTGTCCCTTGGCTTTTTCTGCTTCGGTAAACAGGCCGGTCGATTCGATGACGACTTCGACCCCCAGTTCTTTCCACGGCAATTCGGCCGGTGAACGGGCGCTGACGACCTTGATTTTGGCTCCATTGACGACGAGCACGTCGTCACCCTGGTTGGAGACTTCCCCCTGGAATCGACCCTGGGTGGAATCGTACTTCAGCAAATAGGCGAGGTTATCCGCCGGGACGATGTCTCCGACAGCAACGATTTCGATGTCCTTGCCGACGAGGCCTTGTTCGATCATCGCGCGAAAGACCAAACGGCCGATGCGCCCGAACCCATTGATTGCAATTTTTACTGCCATATCTTGTGTGCTCCGTTTTCTACTTAACAAACAGGCGGCGCATGGTAGTGGCGGCGGTATGCCCGTCAACGAGAAACCGCATCAAATTCCGCTTAACATCATAGAAAACCTGCATTTCTACCAAATCAGGCCGAAACGCATCCCGGCACTTGTAATTCCAACCGGTCTGAACAATGGTGGAAGTCTGTTTTCAGTTGGGAACGCCCTCAATGGACGAAATCAAATCCAGAACGAATCGAATACTCCCCTTTTTGCAGCGGTGGGCCATCAACATGTTATCCGTGCTGGTGGCGACACATCTGGTTTCGGGCATTCGGTACGATTCCCTCGCCAGTCTTCTCGTCGCATCCCTCCTGCTCGGGATATTGCATGTGTTTCTGCGGCCCTTACTGATGGTGCTGTCACTTCCGTTGCTCGTCGTCTCATTCTGGCTATTCTCGTTTTTCATCAACGCCTTCCTGCTGTATCTCGTCGGCGCGTTGGTTGCTGGTTTTGAAATCACAAGTTTCGGTGCGGCTTTCTGGGGTGCGTTGATCATCAGCCTGTTCTCGATGCTGTTGAACACACTGTCGGATTCGGGTGATACGCGAGTTCGCATCAGTCGAAGTCGTGTCAAAATCAAGGCGGCCACGGCCGCCAAGGGCGATGACGGCGATGGTCCGGTAATCGACGTCTGACAGTTCAAACGGAAAACCACTGGCGGGCGCATTCGAGTGGAGCCCCGGAGCGTGGCGTTTACGCCGCGGAAACGCCCACCTGCAACCATCATCACCGGGATACGGAAGACTTCTGCACTGCACCGTCTCTGCGGACTGAAGTCCGCGCTCCCACTGCGGGGCTTGGCCCGAATGCGCCGGTCTCTGACTGGACGCGTCGAACAAGGCTGGTTTTCTGGGTCCCGAGTTCCACTGTGGGCGGTTGGAGGAGGCTTCCATTTTCAAGAGAGAACTACAGGGTTTTCCGAATTCTGAAAAACCCCGTGAGCATTTTGAGAGCGAGTAAAGCCGAGCAGAACCAGAGCAGGTAATCGATGGTTCCGGGAAGCAAATAGGCTTCCACCGGAAGCCACAGGTAAACAATGAAGCGCGGACGAACAATCCATGAGTAGGGTACGGCGAGTGCATTTCGGATCATTGCGAATGCGACGACGACTCCGTATAGAAAGATGTAATTGCTGCCCGCCGCGATTCCAATGACGCCGGCCTTCATCAAGGCAATCGTTGTTGCGGTGACCACCAGTTGATCGGTCATGGTGTCGGTAAACGAACCACTGCGCGAAGCGACTCCCAGATGCCGGGCCAACGGTCCGTCGAGTCCGTCAAGTGCCGCGTGGAGCATCAGCGCTGCGAAAGCGGCCGGTATTGACCAGAAATAGAGCGGGCAAAACGTCAGTCCCGCGAAGAGTGAAAGCAGCGTCAAATGATCGGGCGCAACATTGAATCGCTCCAATAGTTTAAGCAGGGGCCCAAACAATCGTTCGCGATACCGTTGAGTCTGGCTCATCCATTCCCGTTCACCCTTCGAGTAGCAGTCACCGTAGAATTCGGCGGGTTGTTTTCTTTCTGAATGATTGGTCACGAAAAGGTTGTCTCCAGGATATTGAAGCGCAGTCCGGCAATTGGCGCGCCGCAGTTATGGAATGTCAGTCCATTGATTTCGTAATTATCCAACGCAAGGTGGGTGTGCCCGAAATAGACGTTGCGCACGCCATCTCGATGGCCAATTCGAAGTTCGTCGAGATAAGCGTGCAGACGCCTGACAACGACGTGTTTTGGATACGCCAGTCCGGCGGCGATGATGTGGAGCCGCAGTCGGATTGCCAGGTCGTAGAGAGCATTCATGATGGCGCCCCGGGGCAGATGAAATCCCGTCTGCGATCTCAGGCGCGCCAGTCGGGTGGGAGTGATCCAGCCATTGGCAACGTCGCCGTGCAGGAAAACGTTGCTTCCGTTGCGCAGATAAAATGGGTGCCAGGAGAAATTGGACTCAAGTCGCGCCAGGACGTCCAGGTTCCGGGTGAATTGTTCGAAGTGATCGTGGTTGCCGAGCACGTAGTGGAACTGACAATTCGGGTAACTCTTCACGAGCCCGGTTAACCATTGGGTGGCGGCTTCGATCGTTGCGTCCGTTGATGGGAGAGTGGACCACCTGAAATCAAATATATCGCCATTGAGCACGAATGCGTCGGCCGATGCCGCACTTTGCTGGATAGTCGAATCGTATTTCACCGCCAGGGAACGACCGGAAAACAGATGGAGGTCCGAAATCACGCGGCACGTTTTCATTTCAATGGGTGGAGGCTACCGTCCCGTTTCCCTGTAAATGAAATCGATTATATCGAAGGAGCCATCGGCTGAGGCAATGCTGGTCAAAAGATTCGACTCAGCGAACAACAGGTATGATTGTGGGGAACCGGAAAACCGAGAGGGATGCGCCCCGAAAATGATGAATGAATCTAAATGATCATCTGATCACTTCAGATCGCCAGCGTCGTAGCAAATTGTGGCTGTCGCTCTTGCCTTCGGTCTATCTGAAGATCACTTGCCGGTCGCCTCGCCCTTCTTTACCTCTTCCTCGAAGAAGCGAGTCACGTCCTTGAACCTGGCGACGTTGTCCGGGTTGACTTCCATCAGAATCTGGTGCGCCTCAAGGCAGTTTTTGGACATATCCAGTTTGCTGGCGTTCGCGGGAGTAGCCACATCCACAAATTGCACGTCGCCGGCTTCAGCGCCCTCGACGATGTTAAACAGTTGCGTGACGCCGAGATTGTCGAGCAGGTCGGTGACCCGCTCGGTCGGATTCAGGAGTTCAATGGGGCGTTTTTCCGGAGGCGCATTTTCCTCGCCCATGCGGAGTCCCAGGCCCGCCAGCATGCCCAGAAACGTGCTGTCCATTATTTGACACTCCGACAGATCCACGATGAAACGGTCGAAGCCTTTGGCAGCCTGGTCCTTGATGAGGCGCTTGAAATCAATGCTTGAGGCGAAGTTTGCCCGTCCGATTAGTTTGACGCAGACAGTGTTGTTCACCGTGGCGACCTGAATGCTGGCTGTGGTCTTGCCCATTTGCTAAATCTTTTCTGTCAGGAGAATCGTCTGTGTACCGGTCAACATGCGCGTTCGTTCTCGCAAATTACCGGCCGCGGCGTGCGGCGGGTTTTCCGGTTTCGTCGCCGCGGACAATCTGCGTCAAAGTCTGCTGCATGACAAGCGCTCCGTCGGTCGAACTCGATACCAGCTGGCGATTGCACTTCAGCAAGCGGTCCATTGCCTGCACCAGTTCGCCGCGGGAATAATTGGCCGCCTGCGGCAACGCCCGAAAAAGCACGTAGGGATTCATCGATAACGGGTTGATCCGCCGATCCTCGGGAAACGCGTCGGCTGGCACTCGTTCCAGTTGTGACTTGAAGGCCGGATAATTACCGGCGGCGCGGATCATTCCCGCGCTCAACATTTCCTTGATGAATAACATGACGCGGACTTTTGAGATCAGGCCATAAAGCATCCCGATCTCGGATTTCTTCTTATCGAACTGCATTTCCCACAATTCTTCATCAAGGCGATGCAGTAGCCGGGGAAGGTTCCGGTCACCGAGCGCATCGCCAAGTGCAAACGCCCTGGCTTGTTTGTTCTTCACGGACACCGCCTCGACATCCGCAGCAGTGATTTCGCCCGCGTCGCCGACGTAGGTGGCGATCTTTTCCACCTCGCTCTTCAATTGCGCCGCGTTCGGCCCGACATTGTTGACGATGGCTGCCAATGCCTCCGGGTCGGCCGCGACTTTCAGACTCTTCAGATGTCGGGCGACCATGTCCTCAGCCTTGTCCGCCCAGTCTCGGTCATCGATGGATAGACCGGCAAAGGTCTCGACCGTTCCCAGCTTGCTGACCGTCTTGTAGAACGTCTTGCGTTTGTCCACCTTTCCCGAATTGATGATCAGGCGAACATTGTCCCACGGAAAGGTTTTCAAAGTCTGGGCCAGCCCGGCCAGCCCTTCGGTGACGGCGGCGGAACTCGCGGTGCGGTCGTCGCCGAGAAAGTTGCAATCCTTGAGCCAGATGACCTTGCCGCCTCCGAAGAAAGGAAGTGTGTTCAATGCTTCGTTCAACTTGACAAGAGCCTTCAGCGCCTCGCCGGCATTGATGGCGGTGGCATCGATCGTCTCGTGGTCCATGCCCCCGATTTCTTCGCACCATCTTTCGTAAGCCTCACGAGCGCGTTGCTTGGCGGCAAACTCGTCGCCCCCGCACGATAGCAGGAGTGGTGCAATGTCTTTGGCGGCGGGGGCTCGGGGCATGCTAGTCTTCGCATTCTGTGTCCGATTCGCCGCCGCCTTCGTTGAGGCGTTCGAGATATTCGGTCATATCTTCAACCGTATCGAAGAGAGATTTCGCAACGTAGATCGGTTTCTTTTGCGCGGCAGCCAATGCCAGGCAATCACTCGGACGAGCGTCCAGCTCGAGCAGTTTGGTGCCCAGCTCGTTCTCCTGTTTCATGATGAGCCGGGCGTAGTAGGTCGAGTTTTTGAGTTGATTGATGACCACTCTTTCGACCGTGACTCCAAACCCCGAAAAAACGTTGAGGATTAAATCATGGGTGAGCGGCCGCTCCTTCGGCGTGTCGCGCAAAAACATCCCGATAATGGCACCCAGATTGTGCTCTACCTGGATGACGAACACCTTTTCGTCATTGCCGATAAAAATGGCGCATCCGCTGTTGGCGGGGAGAATTCCGCGGATTTGTACGGACACCACGTCACTGTTCATGCCGAAAGTTTAGGTGTGGCCATGGAAAACACAAGCTCCGGCCGGAATCTGATTCGGCAAAAAATCTTGAATCCCCGTCTGGCATCGGTTGCTCTAGCCAGACACTCTCCCTGACCACATTCCATGAAATATCTTCTGCGTTCCCATATTGTATTCGCACTTGCCGTTCTCGTTTATGCCCAGCCCGAGAATGCCTCTGCCAGCCCGCCCGGGTGGCCTCAGTTTCTTGGGCCGGATCGTAATGCCATCTCCGGTGAAACGGGTTTGGCCCGCAAGTGGGCGGCTACGGGTCCAAAAGAAATCTGGTCAATCAAAGTGGGGCCGGGTTTCGGCGGCGCGTCCGTGGTCGGTAATGACGTTTACATTCTCGACCGTGTCGATATCGATCGCGAGGTGCTGCGATGCCTCGATTTTCGCAGCGGTAAAGAGACCTGGAACTACGAATATGCGACGAAGAAAGTGAAGTTGCCCGTTTCGGGGTCGCGCAGCACTCCCACCGTGGAGGGCGACTTTATCTACACGCTCGGTCGCCTGGGCAACGTCAATTGCGTCAATCGGCGGACGCACAAGGTCGTCTGGAGCCAGGACTTGATGAAGCTGTTCGACCTGAAAGACACGGCGCGATGGGGTTACAGTCAGTCGCCGCTCGTCGTCGGCAATCACGTTATCGTGCCTTCGGTCAGCAGTGAGAGCGGCAACCTTGTGGCTTTCGACAAAGGAACCGGTCGCAAGGCATGGCAGACAGGTGAACTGGGCGGATCGCATTATGTGTCTCCGCGGCTTTACGACATTGCCGGTGAGAAACAGGTCTTGATTTTTGGCAAGACGAAGGGCAATCGAGGTCGATTCACCAGTGTGAATCCGGCGACCGGCAAAACCCTTTGGACCTACGAGGGATACTCCAACAACATCATGATTCCGTCTCCGACGAATCTTGGCGACGATCGGCTTTTTGTGACAGGCGGTTACGGCGCTGGTTCGGTCATGCTTCGTGTGAACAAGAGTAGTGGTAGATACTCGGTGAAGGAGCTTTATCGGATCGACGCTGAGGGCTCCCAGATTCATCCGGCTATTTATTTCCGTGGGCAGCTCTATGCGAACTGGAATACCAATGAGAATTTGAGGAAGGGCAAGTTCCAGGAAGGGGGACTCGCCTGCATTGATCCGGACACGGGTAAGATTCGCTGGCGCACCGGAGAAAAACCCAACTTCGACCGCGGTAACCTGATTTTTGCCGATGGAATGATCATCATCCTCGATGGCGAACTTGGTGAACTCGCGTTGGTCGATCCCAGTCCGGGTGGATACCACGAACTCGCCCGGGCGAAAGTCTTCAGCAATCTCAAGTCGCGCCGAAATATGATTTGGGCTCCGATGGCGCTGGCGGATGGCAAGCTGATTGTACGCAGTCAGGACACGCTCAAGTGCCTCAATTTGCGGGCGAACTGATTCACGTCACAATACCGGCAATTCAAGCAGGACGAATCTCCCACCCATCACGATAATCTCGTTTCAACCAGCGGTTGGCTTCCCGCACATTGGTGATGCGAAGATTTCTGGAATCCCACTTCAACGTCTGACCTTTGAACCGGGCACCAACATTTCCGAGTAGCACCGCTTCCGTCAACGTGGCCGCGTAATCGAATCCGTCGCTGGGTTGTTTGCCCGTGATGCATCCATCAATCCAGCCATGGAAATGATTGAGGTTCTCCGCGGCTTCAAACGGCCCGAATTTGTCTTCCGGGTAAAGCCGGGGTGCTCCGACGTGCGGCAGCACCAGGGTGCCGATTTCTCCGATGATAAGCGATCCACTGCGCGGCAGTGCGGTGGTGGCGGGAACATGGCTGCCGCGCACGCTCGGTAACAACCCGCCGTCATACCAACTGATATTCAGCGACTGATTCACCGTGTATCGCGTACCTGGAAATGTGTAGTCCACGGTTGTTTGCGCCGGCCATACCTCATCGTTCATGCCGGAATGGTTGGTCTTGATGGAGGTTGGTGCTGCGGTAATTTTCAACGCGGTAAAAACCGGGTCGAAGATATGGCAACCAAAGTCGCCGAGTGCGCCGTTGCCGAAATCCTGCCAATCGCGCCACGTCCGGGGATGATAAACATTCTGTCCCCCGAAAGGCCGCATGGGTGCGCCGGCGATCCACAATTCCCAATTCACGTTGGCGGGCGCCGTCTGCGGAATCGCGGGGCGCTCCAGGAGCCCCGATCTTCCGTGGCCGGTCGTGCCGACCCATGAATGCACCTGCTTTACTTTCCCGATGGCACCGGATTGAACGAGTTGAACGGCGGTGCGATAGAATTTGTGCGAATGGATCTGGTTGCCCATTCGCGTGATGACTTTGGACCCGGCGGCGGCCTTTTGGATTTGCCGCGCTTCCCACACGTTATGCGTCAAGGGCTTCTGCGTGAAGACGTGCTTGCCCTCGCGAATAGCAGCAAGCGTGATGCCGGCATGCGTGTGATCCGGTGTCGCGACGATGACCGCATCGATCTTGTCGCCTAGTTTGCCCAACATTTGCCGCTAGTCCTGAAAAATCGGAGCGTCCGGGCGCAGCTTTTTGACTCGCGCGGTTCGGTTCAGATCGATATCGCAAAATCCTGCAAATTCGACCTTGGAGTGGGACGACATGGCGAAAGTATCCGCCCATCCGCGCCCCTCTGTCCCGACCGAGGCGAGTTGAAGTTTCGAATTCAGGTTTCGGCCGCGGACGACGGCTGGCGCGGCGATGCCAATTCCGGCAATGGCTGTGTTTTTCAGGAAGGCACGACGATTAACGCATGAAGAATCAGGGAGACTCATTTGGCGAGACTAGCGAAAGGGGTGCGTGGCGCCAGAGTAAAACTTTCCGAGTGCGCAGTATCGCGGGTTGACCGACGGACGGGCGCACGATAAGAATCCCAGCATGAACTCCCGCTCGTTATTTGGTTCGCTTTCGCGTCGTCGCTTTCTTGGGTCGTCAACGGCCCTGGCGGGCGCATCCGCCCTGGGCTTTCCGGCCATCGTGAGTGCGGTCTCGCCAAATTCAAAATTGAGTATCGCCGTCATTGGCTGCGGCGGACGGGGAGGCAGTAATTTGAAATCGGTGGGCGGTGAGTACATCGCCGCGCTGTGCGACGTGAATCAGCGCAACCTCGACTTCGCCGCCGGTAAACATCCGCAGGCGAGTACATTCACGGATTTTCGTGAACTGTACGAAAAGAAAATAAACGATTTGGATGCCGTCGTCGTCAGCACGACGGAACATACCCACGCATTTGCAACATTGCCCGCGTTGAAGGCGAAGAAACACGTTTACAGCGAGAAACCGCTGACGCGGGATGTCTATGAGGCGCGAGTGATTACGGAAGCAGCCGCCAAGGCGGGTGTTGCGACTCAGATGGGAACCCAGATTCACGCGGGTGATAATTATCGTCGCGTGGTCGAATTGATCAG
>CALBIE010000275.1 GCA_937893495.1 uncultured Verrucomicrobiales bacterium
TGCGTCTCATCCGCCAGCTTTATGAACAAACATGTGAAGGAAGCCCTCTTCTTCTCCGAGAATCACACGCTGCAGATCCAGAAGAACCCGCTGGATCAACTGATTCATCGAGTCATCGATCTTGCCGAAACCAAGTTGAAACGGCATTTCGTCGAGGTGATTCTAAAAGGAGTCGAACCCCTCGACGTGGAGATGGATCACGTCCTCATCCAGCGCCTGCTCGGAAATATTCTCTCCAATGCCATCGACGCCTCGAGTGACGGCGCGAAGATTATGATCGAATTGCGACGCGTCGGGGATCCCGAGCGCAAGAAGGAATGGGCACGCATTCGCATCAGCGACGAGGGCACGGGTATTTCGCCAGAGAATATGACTCGCATTACCGCCGGGTATTTTACCACTAAAGACGCAGGCGACGAGAATCGTGGATTCGGGCTTGGGCTGGCGATTTGCCGTAAGATCGTTCATCTGCACGGCGGTAACCTGAACATTTCCAGCGAAGAGAAGAAGGGTACTAATGTTCAGGTGGATTTACCGATTCAACATGAGAAAAAACAGCCGAATGGGGATTCGGTCAACGCGGAGGCGGCGGCGTGAAAACAATTCTCGTACTCGCCAATCGCCCGGCGCTGGCGGATGCCGTTCGCTCCGTGCTTGATCCGGCGAAGTATCGCGTTCTCCATCATCTGGAAACCTGGGCCGCGGAACCCCTGTTCAGTCCGGTCTCGGTTGATGCCTGCATTGTCGATACGGAATTGACCGACGTGCGCCCGATCCGCCTGATCGAGCAGATTCGCCGCATTCTTCCGCACCAGCCGTTGATCGTTTATTCGCAAACGAGCCAGTGGGAATGGGAGGAAGACGCCTATCTTCTGGGCGTCAGCCATATCCTCGCCAAGCCCGTACGCGCGCGCCTTTTGAAATCACTGTTGGAACGGGAGTGGACCGATTCTCGCCACGGTTCAGCAAACGGCCTTGCCACGGTGTCATCGCACACCCTGTCGAAGCTCGAATCGCGGCCAGACGCTGCCAAACCCCTGGACGCGCTGCGCGAGTTTTCGAAAGTGCTCTCGCACAGCCTTCATGCAAAAAGCCTGCTCAAACAATTCCTCCTGCTATTACGGAACATCATTGGAATGAATCGCGCCGCGATTTTTCTGCGCCCGGGAACGCATAGCCGCCCCGGGGACCGCTGGAAGTGCGCGTGTGCGATCGGAATATCGCCAGCGTTTCTCGAACAGTTTCAACTCGCCGTTGATTCCGGCATTGGCAGCCACCTTTCACGCCACGGCCGGATCCTGATGAGTGGCGGCGACGAGGCCCTGGAAGACGCGGCGGTCCGCCGCGAATTTGAACTGCTCGGCGCCCAGGTCGCCGTGCCGATCATGGATCGGGAATCATTGCTCGGGGTGGCGATGTTTGACGGGCGACTGACGGGCGAGTTTTTCTCACATGAGGAGCTGTCGTTAATCTTTCACCTGTTGGAGGAACTCGGGATGGCACTTAAAAACACCCACCTGCACGACGAGTTGACTCATCACCATCAAATGATGAAGGAGACACTGGATCAACTTGGCAGCGGCTGCCTGGTCGTGGCTCCGGATCTGAAAATTCTGCACGTCAATGCGATGGCGCACGCGCTTTTCCCGGACTTGAGTAAGCAGGGAGCTTCCTTCGATTTTCACAGCTTGCCACAAGATCTCGCGTCACGCGTTTTCGCGGCGCTGAAGTCCGCGGTGCCGCCCGAAGATATTCCGTATCAGCTCGCGGCGAAACCCGACGCCAGATTTCGCGTGCGGATACAAGCGTTTCACCGTCCCGGGCACACGGAGACCGATGCAGTGATGGTGTTAATCGAGGACGTCACCGAAGCAGAGAGAGCGCATGACACGGAACTCGAGGCAGCGCGTCTGAGACTGGTTAAATCGATGGCCGAACATCTGGCGCACGAAATCGGCAACACCCTTGTGCCGCTCTCGACAACCCAGCAATTGATGGCAAGCGAGGCGGACGACCCCGAGTCCAGAGAGGATCTCGCGGGCGTGATGTCCGATAGCATTCGCCGTATCGGGCGACTTACCAGCCAGATGCAATACCTCGCGCGCGACGGCCTACGGCGAGTTGAAAATTCGCCACTGTCAAAAATCGTCGAGGAAGCCTTTCAGGAAGCCAGTTCGCAGATGCCGCAAAGTTCCTCCCGACTGCAATTTGTTGAGGACACCGAAAAGATTTTTGTTTCCGGAGAACGCGCCGGAATCAAGCAGGCGCTCGTCGAGATCATTCTCAATGCGCTCCAAGCGGCCCCGGATAACCCGAAAGTGGAGATCAGCTCACGAAAGAGCACGCAGGATGAAGGGGGGGAATGCATCTTCCTTGACGTGCGAGACGGCGGTGCGGGCTTTGATTCAGCCACGGCCGGACGCGCCACCGAACCGTTTTTCTCGACTCGCGCCGTCGGTCTGGGCCTCGGACTCACGGTCGCTCGCAGGATTCTGGAGTTGCACAACGGCACGCTCGAAGTACATCCCACCGAGGGAAAGGTGCCCGGTTTTGTTCGACTCGTTCTCCCTTCCGAATTCTCCACCAACCCTCCCGGCACCAAAACGTTTTATAAAGCATGATCACACAAAACAGACTTGCGGCCATCGCCAATCAGGACCAAAGATTGCCCATGCCCCGTCGTCGCAACCTTCAAGTCGCGCGGACTCTTTCGTGCATCGCCGCACTTCTGTTCAGCGCCGCCAGCGGTCGGGCACTGGGCTTCCGCATCGCGGATCAGGATTCCGCGGCAACCGCGCGCGGAAATGCCTTCGTCGCCACCGCCGATTCACCGTCCGCCATTTATTACAACCCGGCCGGACTCATCCAACTCACCAATCCGATCGCCTATGCGGGAATCTATGGAATCAGTCTCGGTTCCCATTACACCTCCCCTACCGGTGTGAAATTTGACACCAAGAACAAACCCAAGGCCGTGCCGCATTTTTATTATGCGGCACCCGCAGGCGGTATCAAAGATCTGGCATGGGGCATCGGGATGTACTCCCCCTACGGTTTGGGGTTCGAATGGCCGGCCAATCCGACCTTTGGCCCCATGCAGGGTCAGATTACCCACCTTACCTTTGCCCCAGCCTTTGCCTGGAAGCCCTTTGAGAATCTCACCTTTGGCGGTGCCTTGAACATCAATTACGCGGACGCGATTCTCCAACAGAACATTCTCCTTGCGGCCGGCAATAATCGGTTCGAAGGGGATGATACCGATATCGGATTCAATGTGGGCATCCTTTATCAACCTCATCCGAAGCATTCTTTTGGCGTGAACTATCGCGCCCCGACGAGCATGAACTTTACCGGCACCGCGCGGAACACCGGCATCGCGGTTGGAACCTCGGTCGCCACGGCCCGCATCCCGTTCCCGCGCAACATGGTATTCGGCTGGTCGTATCGACCCACGCCAAAATGGAATCTTGAATTCAACGCGGACTGGACCGAGTGGGATCAACTGACCACGGTGCTCTTCAATCAATCCGCCGCCCTCGGTGGAACCGCTGCCATTCCGTTCAACTGGCAGGACAGCTGGTTTTTCGAATGGGGCGCTACCCGGTATTTTGACTCGGGCTGGCGAGTCAGTGGTGGCTACATCTTCAGCGAAAACTCAGTGCCCGATTTAAACTTCCATCCGCTGATACCCGACTCAGATCGCCACATTTTCAGTTTCGGCACCGGGCGCACATCCGGCAAGTGGCGATGGGATGCCGCGTATCAACTGGCCTGGGGTCCATCGCGGACGGTGGCCGCGAGCGCGCTCGTCTTTCCCGTAGCCGCCAACCCAAGCGGCCGTTACAAGTTCCTCAGCCATGCCCTTACGTTCACCATAGGCCATGAATTCTGAATCAACATCCAGTTTATCCAGCCCGCCGGAAAAACCCACGTTGCTCATTGTTGACGACGAGGAAGGACCACGCCAATCACTCCGCGTCGTGTTCAAGAACAGCTACGATACCGTTCTGGCCGACTGCGGATCAGCGGCCCTTGAGATCGCACGCAGCCGACGAATCGACGCCGCGATTCTGGATATCCGCATGGCGGAAATGTCAGGCACGGAACTGCTCGGCAAACTGAAGGAACTGGACTCCTCGATCGAGATCATCATGCTGACCGCGTATGAGACGATGGAAACGGCCAAGCAAGCGATTCGCCATGGCGCCTGCGATTACCTGACCAAGCCATTTGAAATTCCGGTCATTCGCGAAGCCGTCCACAATGCCATTCAGCGGCGTCAGTTGAGTGCGGCAATTTCCGGCAATCAGAAACAACTCGATGATCTCCAGCATCAACTTCAGGATCGCAGCATCAAAGAGGAACTGGCCCGCTCGAAGAACGAGATCTATGAAAGCGTGATGCACGATATCGGCAGCCCGTTGACGGCCATCACCGTTCTCGTTCAACTGATTAACTACGATTTGGATTCGACCCGGGGAAGTACTGACCCGGAAAAAGTTAAAGAACAGCTGTCCAAGGTGAACCATCAAGTGGGGCGGTGCATTGAAATATCACGGCGCTATCTGGACTACGCACGCCAACGGGCGTCGGGCGATGACGGCGTCATGGTCAACCAGTGCCTGCAAGACGTCGAAGATCTTGCGCTCGCCAATCCCGCGGCAAAGGATCATGCGCTAACGCTGGAACTGTGTATGGCTGACGTTAAGGCGGCCATTAACGGCACTGACCTCATCCAAATCCTCCTGAACCTGGTCAACAACGCGTTTCAGGCGACCGAGGAAACGCACACGGTATCGCTCAGCTCCAAGTATCTCGATCGGCCACTTGATGAAGACTGCCGCACCAACCGCGACGACTATTACTTCCGGGGCGCGGACAAATTTGAGAATGCACCGCCCATGATCGCAATTGCGGTGAAGGATGATGGTCCGGGGATCTCGCCAGAAAATCTCGAACGCGTTTTCGAATCGTATTTTTCGACCAAAGCCCCGGGCAAGGGAACCGGGCTGGGATTGGCCATTGTAACCCGGTTGATAGCAAACGGATCCGGAGCGATCAGTGTAGAGTCGAA
>CALBIE010000276.1 GCA_937893495.1 uncultured Verrucomicrobiales bacterium
AAATGGCGCTGACTCAGATGTGCCGTGTGGTTTTCAATCTGAATGAGTTTGTCTATCCGGATTAACGTACAATTGTCATGAATTATTCTCGATTCATCCCCAATCACATGCCGTGCGGCCGGACGCGGCGGGAGTTTCTCTGGCAGGCGGGCGGGGGATTTGCCGGCCTCGCATTGATTGATTTGCTTTCCCGCGAGCGTGCGTTCGGAAGCGAGTTGGCTGAACGGCCATCACACTTTCCAGCCAAGGCAAAGCACGTCGTGTTCCTGTTCATGAACGGCGGTCCGAGTCAGGTGGATACCTTTGATCCAAAACCGGAATTGTCGAAGTGGAACGGAAAACAATACAGCGGCGAATGCAAAGTAGGTTCCAATGGCCGGCCAATCGGTCATCTGACGCAGACGACGTTCAAGTTTCGCAATCACGGCCAGAGCGGGTTGCCCATCAGCAGCATCTATCCGCATCTCAGCGAGCATGCGGATGACTTGTGCGTGATTCGTTCGATGCACACTGACACGGCGGCCCATGCGTCTGGCTGTATTCAGATGAACACCGGGAGTGTGACGATTGGCAAACCCTGCCTGGGTTCGTGGTTGAGTTATGGTCTCGGCAGTGCGAACCAGAACCTGCCGTCGTTTGTCGTGATGACGGATCCACGTGGTGGCCCGATCGGCAGCGGGTCGAACTGGTCGAGTGGATTCATGCCCGCAGCGTACCAGGGAACGATGTTTCGAAGCGAAGGTCCACCGTTGTTGAATCTCGCCACTCCGAAAGGCACTTCGGAAAAGACGCAGCGCCTCGGTCTCGATTTGCTTAAAAATCTCAACGAGGCGCATGCAAATCGTAGAAAGAAGGGAGGCCTGGTTGATGATGAATTGATGGCGCGAATCGAGTCCTATGAACTGGCCTACCGAATGCAGACGGCTGCGGCGGTGGCGGTGGATTTGGAGCGGGAATCCGTCCAGACGCGGGAGATGTACGGACTCGACAAAAAGCTGACGGCGGATTTCGGGCGCAAGTGTTTGATTACACGTCGGTTGATAGAGCGAGGGGTCCGATTCATTCAATTGTACTCGGGTGGAGGTCATATCGAAGATACCTGGGACGGCCACAATGACTGCATCAGCAATCATCGGCTGCATGGAGGCGAAACCGATCAACCCATTGCAGCATTAATCGCAGATTTGAAACGAACCGGTTTGTGGGATGAAACTTTGCTCGTCTGGGGCGGCGAATTCGGGCGAACCCCCACGAGTGAAGGCGTGGACAGGCCGGGGCGCGATCACAATTGGCATGGATTCACGATGTGGCTCGCGGGTGCAGGAGTGAAGGGCGGGCAGGCAATCGGCGCGACGGACGAACTGGGGTTTGCGGCAGTCGAAGATCGTGCTCACGTCAGCGATCTGCACGCGACCATTCTGCGGTTGATGGGGTTGAATTACGAAAAGCTGACCTATTTTCATCAGGGACTGGATCAGCGGCTTACGGGGGTTACGCGCGAGATAAAGCTGATTCAAAAGGCGTTTGCGTAGGCAAGGGCAGGTGCCAGAGTGGTGAGGCCCTGTTTTATCCGACCGCCAGTCCCAATGAATCCTCTGGTTGCTTTGTCCGCCCATTGCGGCTAGAAAATTCCTGTTCCCAAACTCATTTGCCTGTCATTTCACATGAAGAACGAATCAGTCACCTCCCGTCGTCGCTTTCTCAAGCAATCCACCGTCATCGTTTCCGCCGCAGTCTCCCTGCCGAATCTGCTGCTGGCGAAGAAGGCGGATTCACAGCTGGTGATTGGCGAGGGCGAGCATCGATATGAGGTTCAGCACAACTGGCCGAAGTTGCCCGACAAGTTTTCCTGGCAGACTACGCATAATGTGGCCATCGATCGCGACGGTTTTCTGTACGTGATTCACGAGGGGCGGAAGGAACTGTCGGATCATCCGGCGATTTTTGTCTTCGATCCGAACGGAAAGTATGTGCGCTCATTCGGGCAGCAGTTTCAGGGTGGTGGTCATGGATTGGAGGTCCGCCAGGAAGGCAAAGATCAGTTTCTCTATGTGACCGGCTACCTGCACCTGAAGCAGTTTTCAAAACTGACGTTGACCGGTGAACTCGTGTGGGAAAAGCGCGCGCCAATGGAGTCGGGTTTGTATCCCAAGGGCGAGGACAAAATCCAGGAACGCCGTTGGGCGCGGGATGCGTTTCTGCCGACGAATTTTGCCTTTCACAAGGACGGTGGGTTTTATTTGGTGGATGGCTATGGGACCTATCGCATTCATCGCTACGACAAGAACGCGAACTGGAAATCAATGTTTGGTGCCGTCGGAAAGGGCGACGGACAGTTCAATTTGTCGCACGGCATCTGGGTTGACGAGCGCCCGGGCAGAAAGCCGTCAGTAGTGGTTGCCGACCGCGCAAACAAGCGCCTGCAATGGTTCACGCTGGAAGGCAAACACCTCAAAACGATGGACGGATTTATTCTCCCGGCCAATATCGACACGCGCGGCGATGTCATGCTGGTTCCTGACCTGAGCGCACGGATCACACTGCTGGATAAAAACGACAAGGTGATCGCGCAACTGGGCGAGGATCCGGAATGGCGCAAACAGGTGCTCAAGGACAAGTTGAAGCTTCGTCGGGAGCCGGAACAAAAAGGCTGGGTGTCCGGAAAGTTTCTGCATCCGCACGATGCCTGCTTCGACGCGGACGGTAATATCCATGTCGCCGAATGGGTGCACACGGGAAGGGTAACCCGGTTGCGGAAGCTAAGTTGATTGAATATCCCTCTTTCAATCCGGTTCAAAAATTGACACCTTTCAACAAACAAACACCAAACAATATGATCCATACAAATCGTCGTCGTTTCCTTCAACAAACCGCCGCCGGCGCTGCGGTCTTCGCCATTGGTGGCACACGCTCATCCGCCAAAGTCATCGGCGCAAACGATCGCCTGCGCATTGCCGTCGCCGGTCTGAATGGCCGCGGCAAAAGCCACATGGGCGGTTGGGCAAGTCAGCCGAACGTGGAGATTGCAGCCGTCATCGACCCCGACCGGAACGTTCTGGAGCGGACGCTCAAGATGCTCAAGGACAAGGCCAAGGGTGAGTTCACGACGAAAGGATACACCGACGTTCGCAAGGCGCTGGAAGATCCGAATCTCGATGCCATTTCAGTCGCAACGCCGAATCATTGGCACTCGCTCATCACCATCTGGGCGGCGCAGGCGGGAAAGCATGTCTATGTCGAAAAGCCGATGAGCCACGATGTCGCGGAAGGCCGCATCTGTGTCGAGGCGCAGAAACGTTACGGCGTGGTAATTCAGCATGGTACCCAGAGCCGGAGCAGTGCCAGCATTGCGGGATTGCACGAGGCGATCCAGGCGGGCAAGTTCGGCAAGCTAAAGGTTTCTTATGGTTATTGTTGCAAGCCGCGCGGCAGCATTGGATTCAAGGAGGCTTCGGCACCGCCGGCGAATCTGGATTGGAACATCTGGCGCGGCCCGGCGAAGATCGATCAGTTTCATTCCAACTACGTGCATTACAACTGGCACTGGTTCTGGAAGACCGGTAATGGTGACTTGAACAATCAGGGGACACACCAGTTGGACATCGCCCGCTGGGCCCTGGACAAAGATCAGACGCATCCCGTGCGGGCCATGGCCATTGGCGGACGCTTCCAGTGGGGCGATCAGGGCGAGACGCCGAATACGATGTTTGGCATTGGCGAGTATCCCAACGGCCAATATGCGTTCTTCAACGTGCGCAATGTGAATTACCAGGGTTACGAGCGGCAGGTGGAGAACGAATATTACTTCGAGGATGGCGGGAAAATTATTCGCGGCAAATACTACGCCAAAGGCAGCGACGAAGGTGAAAAGTTAAACATTGAGCCAGGCAAGGTAACCCCCGGCGGCAACTGGGGCGCATTTATCACGGCGTGCCGCGAGGGCAAACCGGAATTGGCCAACGGCAACGTTCACGACGCGCATTATGGCTGCGTATTGGGACATTTGATGAACAACTCCTATCGCCTGGGCAAGAAGGTGCCGTTCAACAAGAAGGCGGGGCGCTTTGGCGATAATAAAGATGCCGCCGAGCATTTCCTGAAGTTGCACGACATAATGGCTAACGGCGTGGGCGTTCCGGAGGATGGCAACGAATACGTGGTCGGGCCATGGTTGGATTTCGATCCTGCGACCGAGCGCCACACTGGCAGTCTCGCAAAGAAAGCCAATGTTCTGTTGAAGGATCCGAATAACCGGGGCTTCGAAATCCCGTCCGTGAATCAGGTGTAGGTGCTTTTTTGCTGTCGAAATTCCGCCGGTAATCAAAAAGTTCAGTTTGGTTATGCGGGCTGAATTTTTGGGTGTCGGATGTGGGTAATTCGACGGATGTGGTTTCAAACACGGCCAACACTTGACCTTTGACCGAAAGCAGAATTATCCACTGACAAATCTTTTTGTCAGTCTGTTACAACGTCTCGGTATCGAGGCGGAGCGATTCGGCGGCGGTCCAGCACGATGCGGGGATGGCGTGACAAATGGGAATGGACGGACACTTTTCGTAAATACTCGAACGGGTCTCTATTTAATCCGCATGAAAGAGCGGGGGAGATGAGTTTGCTCACTCTGGAGTGCAGGAGCATGATTCCGTTTTGGATACCGAGGTCGAGTGTTTGTCCAATTACATCTCACCTTGCAACTAATGGCAAAAATGTCTGGAGCTTACTTTGGGTCGTAAAAAGGCCACTGCTTAATGGAGGGGCGGCCAAGGGATTCCTGCTCGAACGGAATTCGTCCACGTTGCATGTGAATTGGCCGGAAATCCCGACCTGACTTTTCGCGCAGGACCCGAAGAATTTCGAAACCGGCTTCATCACTATCCCCAAAGTGCCAGAACTCCAGCTTGTCGGGTAATCGTTGCAGCAGCTTCAACGTGCCAGATCCAGGATAGCTGGTCTGGATAAGCAATGTCCCCGATTGTAGTTTGGCGAGCTCGTGAAACGATGTTTCGTTTTCAACTGTAAGGCAACGCAGGGCTGATGAGATTACGCATTCGGCGCGTTCAATGTCCGCTTCAGCTAAGCGGACCGCACCATGCAGCCTCCCGATGTCCAGCCATTCTTCGTCGAGTCGGAGCTTGACCGGTCCGTGGATAAGCGCAAAGCGAGGGTTGCGCAGAATTCCCAAGTCGTCCAACGAACAGATCTCACCATTGGTCACCTGATCCAGCAGGCACCCCAGCTTTCCACGCAACTTGTCCCGATATTGGCCGGACGGCTCCGTCGATGCCAGCGATTCGAGAGTTTTCGAATCACCGCACAACACGCAGCTTGCAAACCTCACCAATGATTCGCCTTCCCAGCCTAGCAATTCACGTAGGAGGGTCAGCAGCTTCCCGTTCTCCTCGCTTGGGTGCCGATTGAACGGTGTGACAGATTTTCCTGCGAGTGCCGCAATCCGCAACCGTTCGCACCAGGCCTTCCATCCTTCACGCCAGCGCATTGGCACTCCCTTCTCGGACGAATCACCGAACTGTTTCGCCAACGCCTCACGAATCGATTTTGGCGATTCTCGGCCGAGATAATCATAAAGTATTGTCTCGTCGGTCGGGCAGAAACGGACCTGATGGATCGACGCGCGGTCCCGTCTATGAAGTGGAACCAGTTTCAGGATTCCTGCCTTTTCAGCTTCCTGAAGTTGTTGTTCTGCTACCTCCCGTGCATCTCCGTCGGCGGCATCCGCTTCGCGCAAAAGTTCTTCGACATTCACCAGCACATCGCGGCTCGCGTTGCCAGTACGGCCCGCGAGACTTCTTTCATATTTGCGTACGAACGCTTCGAGCACAGGCGCTGAACGCTTCATGGCTATCTGTTCATTATACGGAGTGCATCCTCGGAATCACGCGCGAGGCTGACGGGAATGTTTCGTATCTGAGTTCGCTTCCCTAAGCGTCGCTCCTCTTTCGACACGACGACCAGCCAGTCGCAGTGATCGAAAGCGTAAGGAATGTTGCCCGTGCTCATGGAGAACATGCCTTGGAGGTCAAAGGCCTTCAGCGCTGTAATACAGTCCTTGATCCGTTCGCCGCTCAGCTTTGAGAATGCTTCGTCGATCGGCACGAGGCCCAGCGACGGCTCGGGTTTGCGCGAACTGTAACGCCGATACGCGCGCAGGTAGCTGGCAAGAATGGCAATGAAGTAGGGCGACTGGTTTTCGCCGCCGCTGAACTTTCCGGAATGCCGGTCAACGCTTGTCTTGCGACCGTCAGCTTCCACGACCTCCATGTCGTATTCG
This sequence comes from uncultured Verrucomicrobiales bacterium, assembly GCA_937893495.1. GTDB lineage: Bacteria > Verrucomicrobiota > Verrucomicrobiia > Limisphaerales > JAYPXF01 > CALBIE01. The sequence goes on from CALBIE010000276.1 coordinate 6,290, forward strand.
TAGTAGTGCCGATAATCGAGCAGCCGCGCGGCCTCCGCACCGTCGGGTGTTTCGGTGAGCGTTTTGAGGAAATGATTGATGGCGTCGCGGAAACGCTGGTCAGCAGAAGCGAAAAACAAATCGTCCTCGCGGGCAATGGCACCGGCTTCCAATAGCTCGTGATAGAGTCGGTAGTCGGGATTTCGACCATAGTGGAGCTGGTATGTGCTGTTGCCGATGGGCCGTTTCTTGAGGGCAGTGTTCAGCAAAACAACAAGGTTGACGACCTCATGCAGCGCGCTGTGAAGCTTTTCAAGGACTTGGGTGCGAAATAATTTTTCCCAGTTCTTGCGTTCCTGTTCGGCCTTGGACCGATATTCGGGAACCTCACTTTCCTCAAGCTTGACCAGTTGCTTGGAGTGCGCGTCGTTGTCGTCCGCTTCGATGGGTAGATCATCGAATTTGGAGTGAGCGGCGGCCAGTTCGCGTCGCTTGGCTTTCAACTCCTCCCAAGCAGCGGCGGACTTTTCATTGCAATCGTGGATTCGTTCTTGGACGCGATTCGCTGCGATTTTTTTTTCAGGAAAATGTGTGGGCACCTCGCTTCGCAATTCCTCCAGTCGCTTCAGCCACTGCGAGATGTCAGTCTCGTTCCGAATCTGTTCAAACTTCTCCGCCAACTCGGCGACGTCATTGCGTGCGGCTGCTACCTGGGTTTCGAGCCGCCGTACTTCGGCGCGTTTCTCACTGCGATCAAGCGTGCGACGTTCTTCCTCCATCACTTTCAAGTTCGTTTCCAGCTTTGTCTGATCATTCGCCAGTTCGTCAAACCTTGAGCGATCAATCTGGGTGAGCTTCTTGATGTTCTCGTCCAACTCGGCCTTCAAGTCAGGCAACTTCCGTGCTTCGGCAAGGTCGTTGTAAAGACTCGAGGTGATTTCGAAGTGTTCGCGCCAGCCCTCATTGAGCGATTTCAAAGCGCGCTCGACCGGAGACAGCTTGCGCTCTTCGTTCGCCAAATCCTCGGCCTGCTTTTCTTTCCAAGCCTGCTGTTGTGCCAAACCTTTTTGCCCGACAAACGGATTGCCGTCGTAAAAGCGCGGACGCTCGACAAACGCCCCCCGCGACATGAAGCCATCCGCCATGATGGCGAAATCGTGTTCGCGCAATTCTTCACGTCGCTCGACGCACATCAGATTTCCGAAGGCGTCACTGATAACGGCTTCTGCGACAGGGTGCGTGGCTTTCAACTTTTCCGCAAGTGAACCTGGCTTTGCTGCTTTACGGCGCTGGAGTGCTTTTGTCGGATTGACCAACGACTCCCGGCTGGAATCGCCGCCGAGTTCCGATGCTGTCAGCGAGTGATAGATCTTCTCTGCCTGTTCGTAGTGTTCGGCAGCCACAACGACGGCAAACTTGCGCGTGAAGGCGATTTCGATTGCAGGCCGCCAGCGCTCGTCGCTCACTTCACACAGTTTGCATAGCGGTTGCGCAGGTAATTCCGGGCCGCGAGAGACCAAACTATTATTGAGCGCATCAAGTAAACGCGAATTTCCGCCGGGTAGTTTTCCCAAAGCTAGAATTTTGATTTCATCGCGAAGCTGGCCAAGTTGCCGACGGACATCCGCCAAGCGGTCCAACGTCGGTTTTGCGGTGCGATTTGCAGCGCCGGCTGCAGTCTGGGAAGTAGCGCCCAACACAGGAAGTGTTTCGCTGGCTTTGCCAATGCCCCCATCAACGACTGCATGAATGGCTCGCTCAACAGTGTTGACCGGTGCGGCGTCCAATTCCAGTGGCAGTGCGCGAAGTTCCTTCAGCCAAGACCGGGCGTTGCGAAGGCGATTGGCCAGTGCGTCTTCCAACGATTTGCCAATGCCGCTCAAGTTGCTGATTTGGTGCGTGAGTTCGGAATTGCGACCCTTAATGAACTTGTAGAGTTGTCCCTCCGGTGTTTCGCCGATGAGTGCATCAATCTTTTTCGATTCAGCGCGTCCACGCTCGATCAGTTCAACCAGTTCCGCCAACCGCTTTTCCTTGCCCGAATTCTCCGCCTTGAGATTTGTGAGCCGCGTTTCATCGGCTTGAAGCTGTTCGGCGGCATGTTCATGCCGGAGTTGCGCTTCGAGATAACGGGCCAGCGCGCGGTCGCGCCGAAGTTCCGTCAGACGCGTGAAGGTATCGCGAATCGCTTTAAGCTTCTCGAACTGGTCGTTCAGATCGTTCAGGTCGCGTTCGTAGCCGAGGAACGTGCGATAGCTGGCCGTTACGTCGCTCACGTCCAGTTTGTCGGCGGGCAGAATGAAGTTGCGCGCAAAATCATTGAAACTCTTCAGGAACGTGAAAGACATCGCCGTTGGCAGCAGGGCGCGGAGCACGGTGCGGTCGAAGTTCAAGTGCGTTGGTTGCGCCATGTCGCGCAGATACGCGTCCAGTCCTTCGGGATACAGCCGACCCTCACGCGATTCGGCGAAAGCCTTGAACGCCGGATAATCGAGCGGGCGTTTGTCAGGATGAAGAAAATCGCCGCGTATCAGGGCGGCAGGAATGAAGAACGGCGTGACCTTTCCGTGCGCTTCCGCCGCACTGGTGAATTCGATCCTCAAGCCCCAGGTTTCCGCCCGCTTGCCATTCGGCCAGGTGAACTCCAGCGCCACGTACGTGATGGCACTCTGCCGCATGTATTTGTTCACGCCACCTTCGTCATCTTTGAGGTCGCCCAAGGAATAGCCCTTGAGTGAACGGTCGGAACGGTCGCCAGTTGCGGACTGATTGAAGCGAACGAGACGTTGGTCGCCGACAAGAACGAGCTGCACCAAATCCATCAAAATGGATTTGCCCGAGCCAGTGACACCAGCCAGCAACAGATTTCCCTCCACGGGAATGCTATCCTTGTAGCCATACCAGTTGAGAGCATGGATGCGGGTAAGGCGGATCGTGCGGCTCATTCGTCTTTGTCTCCTTCGTCGTCATCGGCGACTGGGGCTGCACTCTCGCTTGCCTCCTTGGCCGCCGCCAAATACCGCTCGGCGTTCTTGTTCCATTCTTCGATGCTCTGGAATGGAATGACCCGCTTGAGAGTTGGGAAAATCTCGATGATCGAGCGCTCCAGCGCGTTGTCCGCCGAAAAGCGCAACAGGTTCTTGCGCTGGGCCAGCGAGAGGATTTCGCGTAACCGCGTGGGGCTGGGTTGAAACTTCTTCAACGGCTCAAACTTGGCGGCGAGCGAATCGTTGAGTTGCTGTGCGGTCAATCGCACCGGCGGCGTTTCGCCCCGGTCGCGAATCGCAGTGTCGAACTCATACCAAAGCGTCAGCAACACCAGTGTGGCGTCGAGTTTGAGGCGGAGCAAAAATGCGGCGCTCTGCGGCACGGCTTGCACCGTGCGATCCGGATGTTCCCAATACAGCTTGAGATCAAGGAGTCCGGCAAATTCATCCACCCAGGGGCGATTTTGATAACACCAGTGGTAAAGGTCGGTCTGGGCGGGTTCGAGCCCGAGGATTGAACCATGTGCCATCAGCCGGCGAAGAGCTTCGCCCAATCGTTCGCGATCGTGCGGTTGCAGCCGCGAAAGCAAGCCGTTGGTATTGTTGGATGTTTCGTGGTCGCTCATTTCTTCACCAACTTGAACCGCTCTATGCGGTATTGAAGCTTGGCGTCAAAGTCTCCTGTGTCCGCCTCCGTTTCCACGCGCGGCACTTGAACCTCGAAGCGCGCGTCTGCCGAGCACGCATGCAACAGGCAGGCGATGAGGTCGGACACATCCTCGTCGTTGTGAACGTGCTGACGGAGAAGTTCATCCGAACTCCAGGTCGTCCCACTTTCGCCGGGCAGCGCGGCAATGAAATGATTCGCACGACTGACGGTAAGCGAATCGCGGAGGTTGCTTTCCAACTGCGCCAAAGCGCGATCGGCATAGCGCGGATCGTCATCTTCCAGCGGTTCGATTTCTCCCGCCGCCCGTCGCAGGCGCGGCGTGTAGAGCGATTCCAATCCACCGAGAATCCGGGCGTCATGCAGAGCCAGAGCCGGAAACTCCAAGGCCAACGCGTCAATATCGGTTACGCGCAAGCCGGAGAAATGCTGGTTCAGCGTCTCGAACAAAGTCTGCACGCGCGCGCGGTTTTCACTCGTGGTTTCCTGCAAATAGCGGAAGCGCGCTTGGGAACGCCGGGCGAATTCTGCCGTCCGGCGGTCAATGGTGTCGGCCAGCGGCTCAATCTGCTGGAGCATTTCCTCCAGTTCGTTTATTCGCAACCGCACCCGCGACATCGCCGTCTCCGCCGGGAGTGCGGGTTCACGCCGCATGACCTCCGATTGCATCTTTGTCAATAGATCAGCGTGGCTGGAGAGGCTTTCGAGCGCACGGTGCGTTTCCGAAAGTTTCGTGGGCAAACGGGAATGGACGAGTTGCGCGTAACAGGTGCGGCCAATTCGCTCAGCGAATTGATCGTAAAGCAGTGCAAGATTCTCCTTGAGCGAAGTTGCCGCGAGTTGCTGCTTCGTGTGGCGTTCGATGGACTTTTGCATGCCGCGCAATTCAGCGAGACCTGCCTGGAGGTTGGCGACGCAGGTTTCGACCTGCGCCCACGGGTCTTCATGCAGTGCATCGAGATTGACCTCGCCGCCGCGTGAGAGCGTGGCGCAGACATTGACCAGCTTGTCGGAAAAAAACGCCGCTTCGGGAAAAGCAATGCGCCGCAGTGCATGAAGCAGTACTGTCCCATTCGGGTCGAAGAAAACCAGCCTCTGCCAGTCGGAGCGCTCCTCTTCCTGCAACCAACCGGAGGCGCGCAAGGTGTCGAGCACGGCTCGTGCTCGCTCGCGATTGCTCGTGGCAGCCGCAATCAGTTCATCATCTGTCCTCGCCAAATCTCCGTGTTGCTCGACAACCTGTTCAACCAATGCCAGAGCCTCCGCACGGTCGAGTCCCTGATTTCGTTGGCTTGCTTCACGTTCCAACGAATCCAGCGCGTCCACGTAAAGTCGCGCCAACGGCCCAGCGAGCACCCGGAAGAAATCCGGGCGCACTTCGCGGAAAAGTTGAGCAGCCAATACGGACATGATTGCGAGTATAAAACGATAACGAGGACAAAAACTGTCCTACCCTCAAAGGGATTGGTCCCGGTCTCGTTCGCAATCAGGATGCCCATTCTATGGCGAGACCACAATCTCTCGATTACTGGCTGGCCGAAATCATTTGGCCGTCGGGTCAATCGTGTCAAAATTGGCGACCAAATCTTTGGCGAGCCGCGCTGGCTACTCGGTTTCCAACCTGTTTGTCAGTGTCCTGCAACAGCTGGGAATCGAAACCGACCATTTTGCGACCGGGAAGGGGATGATGACGGGCCTCGAAATGGCATGACAAGCCCCATTCGGGCTCTACTCTGGAGCCCTATGGGACAATCTTCCTCCCGCCTCTGCCACTGCACCTTGGCCCGGATGGTCGCATTCATTCTGCCGCGACTGATGGCCGGGCTCATTGCGCTCTTGCCGGTCGTAGATTCTACGGCGGCCAATCCGGTTCCGCTGCGGAGGGACACGGCCAGTGATTCCAACAACTGGTCGCTTGTTGCCGAGTTTTCCGACGAGTTCAATGCCGGCGAGATTGACCGCAAGAAATGGAACATCGACACCCAGGACTTCGGCCCGTGGAGTTGGGAGCCGGAGAATGTAAGCCAGAAGGACGGTTCGATGCATCTGCAGATGGTTCAAAAGGAGCATCGTCGCGGGAAGCAGACCCTTTACTACACGTCCGGCATGGCCCGCAACGACAAGACGATCACCTACGGATACTTTGAGGCGAGAGTCAAAGGTTGTTCGCGTTATCCCGGTGCCTCGCCGTCGTTCTGGATGTACAGCATCGGTCCGCAGAATCGTTATCAGGCGAAGGACGGTGAGACGGTGGCCTACTCTGAGATTGACGTCATCGAATTGCAGCAGAGCGAATACGACTTCGAGAGCAAGACACACTTTCCGGTCACGCGGATCGACTGCAACCTGCATTCGACGCTCATCAAGGATGGAAAACGACAATGGGTGAGGCCGAACAGTCACCCAGACATCTGCCAGAACCACTACAACGCGACGTGGGATCCGCGCGAGGATTATCACGTTTACGGCGTTCAGAATTCAAAGGACTGGATCGTCTGGTACATCGACGGGCAGGAGGTCGCGCGCAAGCCGAACCTGTATTGGCATCTGCCGATGCACGTGACGCTGTCGCTGGGGCTTCGCTATCCGTTTGTCGCCTACAATAGTTCCGGACGCGTTCCGGTGCCGGAGAAAACAACCGCGGAGGGTTTTCCGACCGCCATGTCGGTTGACTATGTCCGCGTCTGGCAACGGCCGGAAGACGTCGCGCCAAAAGCGTCCGGCAAAAACGCTGCCACCGATTGGACGAAAGACGTGTACATGGCGAAGGAGAAAGCCAAGTGGTCAAAGAACGGCTGGACGTGGAACCAGGCCAAAGTGGAAGCCAATTTCAAGGACGTTGACACGAACAACGACGATATTGCGTCGGGCAAGGAACGGCAGGTCTGGTTTGCAAAGAAAGCCCGCAAATAGAAGAATAGATTGCGTATCATGAACCCCATATTTCTTCGTTCCCTCGCGCTCAGCCTCACCATCGGTTCGCTCACCGCCGTTGACAAGGGTAGGCCCGCCTTTCAATACGAATCCGATGGAATCCGCGTGCCCTCCGCCACGGCGGATGAGCCAAAGGTGAAATTGTTCGGGCCGGCGAGCGTTCTTGCCGCGCGCAAATATCTGGATGATGGAGCGCTTCATTGGGTTCGGGAGAAGAGCTGTGTGGCCTGTCACAGCACCGGGGTATATCTGGCGGAAAGACCGGCGTTGACGAAGCTACTGGGTCCGCCGAGCGAGGAGGTACTGAAGGATTTTATTGAAACTGTGCCCACCAAAAATGGCAAACCGCGGCTGGTTCGAGGTGTGAAATACTTCGGAGGCAGTATTCAATCGGTTTGGCGGAGTCTTGGTCTGGCCAACTGGGACCGGCACGTCACGGGCAAGCTTTCGGATCATACCGACAAATCACTGCGCCACACGCTGAATTGTCTCGCTGACGAAGGACTCATCAAAACCTATTCCGAGACGGAGATTCCCTACATCACAACCGATTTTCAACTCACCGTGCAGGCCGCCCGCGCGCTGGTCACGGCACCCGGTTGGCTCGCCACCGTGAAGGACGCGGACTCGCTTGAACGGATTGATCGGATGAAGAAATGGCTTCGCGACCACGAACCGATCAGCGACTTCGAGCGGGCGGTGCAGCTTCAGCTTTCCCTCGACATGCCGGACCTCGTTCCGATGGCGAAACGAAAGGCTGCCATCGAAATGCTCTGGCGTCAGCAACTGCCCGATGGCGGCTGGTCCACCCGCCGAATGTCCGACCTGATGAAGTGGCACGAAAAGATGGATCCCAAAGTCTTGGAAATGATCCGCGGCGAACCCGACGCCGCCAATCCTGGTAGTGACGCCTACCTGACGGCCTGGGCTATCGTGCTGTTGCGCGAGTCGGGCATTGGCAAGGACGACGCGCGCATCCGAAAGGGCATCCGCTGGCTCAAGGAAAACCAGCGCGTAAGCGGGCGCTGGTGGATGAAATCCCTCTATCGCGACACCTACCATTACATCACTTACATCAGTACGGCCGTGGCATTGCACGCGCTGGCTTCGTGCGATGAACTGCCGAATGTCACTCAATTGAAACGATGAAAACTTCCCATCGGCAGTTTCCATCATGCCACCAGCGTCACGAAGCGGGAATGACCAGGGAAAATCAAATGAACGAAAATCGAAACAGGCTCCCATCCAGACACAAACGCCATGGTCATCCGCCTTCGAGGAGCTTCGGCGCGACCCGTTGGGCGTTGGTCATTCTCTCGTCATTAGTCGTTGGTCTTTCGTCATTTGCCGCGACGCCGTCAGCAAAACAGTTGGAGAATTGGCTCAAGCGGTTTCCAGCGGCGGATGCCAATGGCGACGGAAAACTGACACTTGCGGAAGCGGAAACCTATCGAAAGAAACTCCTGGGCAGTCGGAAGCCCGCGGATGCGGGCGGAACGCAAAAGGGCGCGCCGCGCGAGTTCCCGGTGGATCCCGGCTGGGAGACGAAACGGTTTCCCGAACATGCCGTCAGCTACAAATCGCCGGAGGAGATCAAAGCAATCTACGCGAAGCAGTTGCGGGGTAATCAACCGGCGGTGGTGTCCTTCCCGAAACCGAAGGACGGCGCGCTGCGGATTGTCGGCACCGGGCACAGCTTCATGGCACCGGGTTACCAGACGTTTCCGATCATCTGCCAGGCGGCGGGCTTCGAGCAACCGCTCTACACCCACACCGGCGGGGGCATCACGGGCAGCACGCGCTACAAGTGGGAACAGGAGAACGGCATCTTTCAATTCGACGGCCAACCGATGCCGAAGCTGCTTGCATCCATCGCCAACGCCGAATGGGAAGCCATGATGTGGGGCCCGTACTTCAACGATCGACCCGAGTATTATTCCTGCTGGATCGATTTCTGCCTGAAATTCAATCCACATATGAAATTCTACCTGTCGGACGCCTGGCCGCAGTTGTATCAGCTCGGCGAAGTGCCGGAATCGGAATCGTTTTTCACTGCGGAGGTGTTTGACCGCATGGGCAAGGAACGCACCGCTGGTTACTCGACGATGGTGAAAACGCTGCGAGATCGTTACGGGGATCGAATCTTCATCATGCCGACTTCCGACGCGATGGTGCTCTCCGCGAAACACTACCTGCGCGGTGAATTGCCGGGCATCGAGGGCATCAATCGCATCATCGGCAAAAAGGAACGTTCGCTGTGGCGCGATCAACTCGGGCATCTCGGACCCGGTTTTGAACGGCTGGAAGGCTACGTGTTTTACGCTTCGCTTTACGGACGTTCGCCGGAGTCGATCAAGGGCGATGTCCCGTTTTCGGATAAAGGAGATTTTCCGAGCCGCGAGTTGGATCGCTTGTTCCGTAAGATCGCGTGGCGGGCGGTGAGTAATCATCCGCTTTCCGGTGTTCAGGATGTAAACGGCGACGGTGTTCGGGATTAGCCGCGGAGAATTGGAAGGCAGCCCCGCGGACTGCATCGCCATCGCTCGAACGGAAGTCAACGGCCGGCGAACTTCGCCGTCAGCGATTCGTAGCCGTTGGCGCGATCGTAACGGGGTTCGTGTTCCACATGTTCGACGGCTTCGGTCACGGTGATGGATGAGACGCGTTCGATCAACGCCTGCAACAAGGTGCGGACGATGAGGCGTGCGTGAGGCGCGCCAAGGCAGAGATGCGTGCCGAAGCCAAATGAGATGTGTGGATTCGGTTTTCGGTCGAGACGGATTTCCTCCGGCGCTTCGAACACCTCTTCGTCCATGTTCGCCGAAAACCACGCCAGCGAGACACGGCCGCCGGTTGGAACCTTGACGCCGTGAACATCGGTTTCCACCGGACACACACGCCCGATGTGGGTCAGCGGCATGAAGACGCGAAAGAACTCTTCAGCGGCATGGACGATTCGTTTGGGATCGGCTCGCAGGTATTCGAGTGCATCGGGGTTCTTTCCGAGATAGGCGATGATGGTCGATATGCTGTGGATGATCGTGTCACGCCCGCCGGCGAACGTGAGGTTCCCAAAACCCATCATCTCCTCGCGCGTGAGTTTGCGTCCGCGATAGGTTGCCTTCAACAGGGCGGTGAACAGGCTGTCATCAGTAGTAATCGCGTTCGCCCCCTCACCCCGGCCCTCTCCCCCGCTGGGGGCGAGGGAGTTGAGTCGGGCCTCCGCCCGGTCAAGTTGCGCGCTTAGGTAATCCTCCAGTACATTGCCCTTCTTGAACTCGCCACCCGTCACCTTGAAGACGTGAACGCCCCAACCAATATAGGTCTCCGCCTCCGTCTCCGGCACGTTGAGAAGGTAGGTGAGCGCATGTGACTGAATCGGCAGCGCGAACTCATTCACGATCTCGATGGAATCACGAGCGAGCGCATCGGAAAGCATCTTCGAGATCAAGGCCTCGACCAGGGCCGCCATCTCGGGCGTTTTCGCGCGTTGGAAGAACGGCTCGACGATGGCGCGATATTCGCCGTGCTCGGGCGGATTCGTTTCGATGGGTAACTGCCGCATCGAGCGGACTTCTTCCTCGGACGGAATCGGCACGCGGAAAGGCGCGTCGGAGCTGTACGTCTTCCAGTCTTTCGCGGCTTCGCGAACATCGGCGTGACGCAGAATCATGGGCAGGTTTTCGCCCTGAAACGGACACTGAAGGATGCCATCCTTTCGTCGGGCCTCACGAAATGGATCGTTTATCTTTGCCGCAGCCATTGCCGAAGTGTTGGCGATCAGTGCGTGGGCTTCAAGCAAACAGAAGCGTGACATAGCCATTCAACCCACGGAATCCAGGTTGAACTCGTCGCAGGCTTTTGATTGACTGCGCGCCGTAAGAAAACTTATCCGTAGAACTCCGAAAAATGAATCTGACCCGATATATCCGACAGGCGACCATTCTCTTGCTGGCGCTCAGTCTGTCCGCCAATGCTGCCGACAAACCACCGGCCAAACTCAAGGCTCTCCTCATCGCCGGCGGTTGCTGTCACGATTACGCCGGGCAGCACAAGGTGCTCTTCGAAGGCATTCAGGCGCGCGCTAATGTGCAGGTCGATGTCGTCTGGACCGACGACAAATCGGTCAACCCGCCGCTGCCGCTCTACGACAACCCGGATTGGGCGCAGGGTTACGACGTGATCATTCACGACGAATGTGCTGCGGGGAACAGGGACATCATGGTGCTCGAACGTATTCTCTCCGCGCACAGGACGATCCCGTCAGTGCATCTCCATTGCGCCATGCACAGCTTTCGCGCGGGCACCGAAAACTGGTTCAAACACCTTGGGCTGCAATCCGCCAGTCATGGGCCGCAGTTGCCGATCGCCGTGAAATTCACCGACACGAAACATCCGATTACCGCATCGTTGAAGGACTGGATCACCATCCGGGAGGAACTCTACAACAACGTCAAACTTCTCGATGCCCATCCGCTGGCGACCGGCACGCAACGGATCAAGGACCAGGATGTCACTTATGTGGTCGTGTGGACGAACGAGAAGCAGGGAGCCCGCAGCTTCAGCACCACTCTCGGACACAATACCGATACCGTCGCGGACGGGCGTTATCTTGATCTCATCACGCGCGGCTTGTTGTGGGCGTGTGACAAGTTGAATGACAGTTATCTCGGGAAGGCTTACACCGGCCACAACAAGGTCATCTTTGTCCCCGCCGCCAAACCGAAGCCGGCGCCGCTTCCCGAGCTCGCGACCGCGCCAAAGTACGCCACGCTTGTCACGGTCACCGCCAGCAGCGAGGAAACCGGCAAGCGTAATTACATCTGGCAGGCCGTCGATGGCCGGAAGGACACCCGCTGGTGCGCGTCCGGTGCAAACAAGCCGCAGTGGTTCCAAATTGAGTTCGACCAACCGCAGGAACTCACCGGCGTCGATATCATTTGGGAAAGCCAGAACAACGCGTACGGCTACAAACTCGAAGGTTCATTGGACGGCAAAGCATGGAATCTCCTGCACGACGCCACCGACAACAAGCAGGGCGGAAATACCTCCGCCAAATTCTCCGCCGCGAAACTGAAGTTTCTTCGCGTCACCGGCACGAGCACCAGCGCCGGTGGCTGGATTAGTCTTTGGGAGCTCACCGTCACTGGCAAGGGAATCAAGTCCATCTTCCCAAAGCTCGACAAGAAAACGGCGGCGAGACTCCAGTCCGCCGACAAGTTCAAGGACGGCGGCAATATCAAACCCGAGATTGTGAAGCTCAGCCCGCGGGCCGAGGCGGAAATCCTCAAGGACGTCAAGGTTCCCGCAGGTTTCGAAGCCACGCTGTTCGCCCCCTCCCAGACCGCGAACTACCCGGTCTATGTCGCCGCCGCCCCGAATGGCGACCTCTACGTCTCCAGCGACGGCAACGGCTCCCTTGGCCGCAATCCGCATCGCGGCCGCGTATTGCGCCTGCGCGACACGGATGGTGATGGCCGCGCCGATCAGGTCACGGAGTTCATCAAGGACATCGATTCGCCCCGCGGACTCACCTGGGATCACGACCGCCTTTATCTCCTGCACCCGCCGCACATCAGCGTTTACATCGATCGCGACGGCGACGGCATCGCCGAGGAGTCAAAGATTCTGATTCGCGGCATCGCGTTTGGCTTCGACAAACGGCCACCCGACCACACCACAAACGGACTGGAACTCGGTACCGACGGCTGGATCTATATTGCTGGCGGCGACTTCGGTTTCATGGAAGCCCTCGGGACTGACGGCCGCCGACTCCAACATCGCGGCGGCGGCGTGATTCGTTTTCGTCCCGACGGCACCGGCCTCGAGATCTTCGCCACGGGAACGCGCAACATTCTTGGCACGCCGATGAGCCCGTTGCTCGACCTGTTCGCGCGCGACAACACCAATGACGGCGGCGGCTGGGACGTGCGCTTTCACCATTTCAGCGGATTGGAAGATCATGGTTATCCGCGACTCTACAAGAACTTCCCCGGCGAACACATCCACCCGCTCGCCGATTACGGCGGCGGTTCCGGCTGCGGTAGCGTCTATATTCACGAACCCGGTTTCCCGAAGGAATGGGCGAATGCGCCCTTCACCTGTGACTGGGGTCGCGCCGCGCTTTTCCGCCACACCGTGCAGCGCAAGGGGGCGACATTTGTGGAAACCGCCACGCCCGAGCCGTTCATCAAACTGACCCGTCCCACCGACGCAGACGTGGACGCCTTGAGCCGCGTGTATCAGGCGAGCTGGCGCGGCCCAGCCACTTTCAACTGGGCTGGTCCCGACCACGGCTACATCACCCGCGTTACGCCGACGGGATTCAAACCAGAACCCCTGCCGAACTTTGACAAACTCACTGACGCGGAACTCATCAAACTTCTCGAATCCCCCAGCCACGTCCGCACCCTCACCGCACAGCGCACGCTCCTGCGCCGGAAGAAAAACGAGGCCACCATCAAGTCCCTGCTGGCGTTGGCAGCCGACGGCAAGAAGGACACCGGCGCGCGCGTCGCCGCGCTGTTCGCGGTCACCCAACGCGGCATAAACAGCAGTGAGAGCGGGCAAGTCATCAAGGCCATCACTCCTCTCTCCAAAGACCCAACACTCCAGGCCTTCGTCCTCCGCGCTCTCGGCGACATGGGCATCGACCAGATCACCAAAGGCAAACTCGGCTCCGCGCCCGCCGCTCTGTTCATCGCGGGAATGAAAAGCAGGGACGCCCGCACGCGCGTCGAAGCCATCATCGCCGCCGCCCGGCAGAAGAGCATGGAAACCGCCGCCGCCATCGCCGCCACCCTCGGGGATGCGGATGCGACCATCGCCCACACCGCTTTCCATGCGTTGGCGCTGCTCGGTGCGAGCGACGCCTGCTTTGCCGTCCTCGACACTTCCGGCTCAAGTGAGGCTAAGCGGCTCGGTGCCGCCCACGCCCTCATGCGGATGCACCGCACGGATGTGGTGGACGGCCTGATTGCCCGCCTCAATAGCGGCGCTCAATCCGCGTCCCTCAAGCCGATGCTAGCCACGCTTTGCCGCCTCTATCACCACGACGCGGAATGGAAGGGCGACAGTTGGGGAACCCGTCCGGACACCCGCGGACCGTATTACCAGCTCGAGACGTGGGAGCAGTCCGAGAAGATTCTCGCCGCCTTGAAAGGCGTGCTCACCACGGCCGCTCCGGCGATAGCCGCCGACCTCATTGGCGAGATGAACCGCAACCGCATTCAGTCGAACGAAGCATTGAAACGCGTCATCGAAATTGCCTCCAAAGACGACCGCCACGTCACCGCCGCCGTCGCGCAACTCGCCGCTGTGGACGATATCCCGGCGCCGGCCATCCCGCTGCTGATCAAGGCCGCCCGCAAAGCCGACACGCCGCCCATGGTGCTGGCGCAGGCCATCGAATGCCTCGGCAAGGTGAACCAGCCGGAGGCGCTGGCTGCGACGCTCGCCGCCCTGACCACGTTGGACAAGGCCAAGGGCGCGGGCAAGGCGCAGCAGGCCGGCCGCGATGCCTTCCTCAACAACCGCAAGCTCGACAACCAGTTTGCGGACCTCGAAGCCATCGCCGCCAGGAATCCTGAATCCCCCGAAGCCCGCTGGGCGCACATCGGACTGCTCGACCTGGCCACGCGGAAAGGCGTCGGGCCGGAGGCGAAGGCCCACGCCAACAAGGCCATCGACCTTGCCTGGCAGAATCCCGTCCGGCGCGTCCTACTGATGAAGGTCGCCGCCGAACTTCGCAACCACCACCTCGATGCCCGTATCAGCGCCGCGATGAACGACTTTGATCCCGCTGTTGTGAAGGTAGCCAAGGCCGCCGCCGGTCGATTGAAGATTCAGCCACCGGGTGCCGACAAGACGGCGAAGATCGAGGGTCTCAAGCCCGGAGAGGCGCTGGCGCAGGTCGTGAAGATGAAAGGGGATCGCGCCCTTGGCGAAGCCGTCTTCATCCGCGCCGCGTGCGTGACCTGCCACACGACCAGCCAGGACCAGCCACTGAAGGGCCCCTACCTCGGCAACATCGCCAACACCTATCGCCGGCCCGATCTCGCAATCTCCCTCCTCGACCCGAACAAGACGATCGCGCAGGGCTTCGCCACGCAGGTCATCACGTTGAAGAGCGAGTTCGAATACACCGGCTTCATCACGAAGGAAGCCGGCGACGAGGTCACACTGCGCGACGTCACCGCGCAGGAACACACCATCAAAAAGAGCGACATCGCCGAACGAAAAACCCTGCCCACCTCCATCATGCCCCCCGGCCTCGTCAACGCCTTCTCGGTGAAGGAAATCGCCAGCCTGTTGGATTATCTCGAAGGGTTGGCTGAAAAGTAAGTTGAATTCAGCAATTGGGAGGAATGAAATGAATCCGTCAGGTTTGTTAGATGTCCATACGAAGACCTTTGAGTCAGACCGTAGCTACTTTGACAAATTGGCTTTTTCGCCGTTGGGAGACTTGGTCTTTCCACTTTTTGTTTATCAAGCGTGGAAACGGACGAGTCTCGCCAAGTTTTCGAAATCCCTTGTCGGAACATGTGAGAGCCGATTTGGTAGTAAGAACATCCAAAGAGTACAGTCGTGGACTGGGAGCCTTGTATATCAGATCTCAAATGACGCCGGAGTGATTCCCTATCTGACTTTGCGTGGTCTCCCATTCGAGGCTGCCTCAGCGGCTAGGCGGCTCTTGGAAAGTGCTGGCTTGCTCGGCCGATTCTGGAGTAATCCTGAATTGGTTCAATACTTGGAATTAGGGGAGTATGGGCCTGACGAATACGAGAACCAAAAAGAATTCGCGAAACATCTCTTTCAGTGGAATGGGCCTGCAAGGAAAATTGACGGAATCAAGATCAGCGGACGCTTTGCTGCGTTTCACGTTCCCGATCCGGCACCAGGACTGGCCACCGAGGTATACCGGGGTATTAGCAAGTATTGTGTTCACGCAAGCCTCCCGCAGATTCTCATTAACCTCGAACGAGATGAACAAAAGTGTGGCTTCGTAACCCGTTCTGTCGCGACAAACCAAGACGTAGAAAATATAATCAAATTGTTTACTGAAGCTGTAAGATTAAGTTTGGCCGAAATCATCTTCGTCACCGGAGAATATGCGAACCAATCGGACGAATTGAGTGATGCTGGATCAGAATTCATGAGATTATTGCCAGACATCGGCGTCCAAAACGTATAGGAGATTGAGGGCCAAGCAAAGGCGTATAGAA
>CALBIE010000277.1 GCA_937893495.1 uncultured Verrucomicrobiales bacterium
AGGAAAGTCAAAGAACAAGGCTGGGGCAACTGTGAAATCGCGAGGTTTCACGGGAAGGAAGCCGAAGTCGAATCCGTGAACCCAAGGACAGCGAGGTATCCTCAGACCAGCAGGTGCCTTCCGGGGAGCACAGCCGGCTTGATCGGGATGCCTTGAAGTTCATCGACAGTAGAAACGGTTTTCTTGAGAAACATCCCGAAGCAAATCGCTCGCCTCCGAGTCACGCACGAACAGATTGGAGCGTTGCCATTATGGCCGGTGGTGGCGGTGAATTCTCGATCTTGGGGGCAATTGCCGGTAGCTGGCGGATGTTCGGGATTCCGTTCCACGATTCCTGCTGAATCAGCGCATCGTTCCGAAAGAGGGGCGGCCACACACACCGTCATGGTGCAACTGGCATTTTGAAACCGGCTGGATTCAGTTTGCCACGCTTCACGCTGAGCCACATCCCGAATGGGACTGCTCCCAGGGCAATCAGAGCCATCTGCGTGCAGCTGAAAAAGGCCAACCACCAGAAGGCCGCATCCATGAACCCGTAGCTGTGCAGGCCGATGCCGAGCATGTTCACGCCAAACCAACTGAACGCTGTCACAATGTTGCCGAACACTGCGCAATTCATCAGGCCGCGTTCGCGAATCATTCCGCCCCATCGCAGGTGAAGAATTGTGGCGTTCCAGATTACGATGAGCAGCGCGCCGTTTTCCTTCGGGTCCCACCCCCAGAATCGCCCCCAGGATTGATCGGCCCAGATGCCGCCGAGGATCGTGCCAACAAAACTGAAAAGGGTGGCGAAGCAGACAATGCCGTAAACCATTCGCGTGAGCGACTTGGCCGTTTCGTCGTCGAGCGAGGGTGTTAAAATTCCGCGCAGGAGATAGACGATGGCGAGGAAGCCGGCGAGGAAGGTGGACGCGTAGCCCAGCGTGATGATCGTCACATGGGTGGACAGCCAGAAGTTGGTGTCCAGCACGGCACGCATCATTTCCATGGTGTCACCGGCCATGGAAAGGTGATGGGCGATGATGAGTGTGATGAAGCCGATGGTTGATGCCGTGACGGTGCCGATGCCATTGCGGAAGACGCGCTCAAGGATGATGCCCAGGAGCGCAGCGCCCCAGCCGACAAAAATAGCCGACGAATAAAGGTTGGTCACAGGTGGTCGCCCTTCGAGGATCATTCGCCAGATCAAACCGATCGTGTGAACGACCCAGCCAAGCAGCACCAGTTGGAAACCGGCGCGCATCAGGGATTTGGACATGTTCAGCCAGGACGCTAACGCGAGCAACAGCGCGAAGATGTAGATGATCATTGAGCGCTTGAAGGGCATGAACTGGTTGAAGCGAAACTCCTGCTCGCTTTTCTTCAACGCCGTATCGAGCTTTCCGTTGAGCGATTGGCGATACTCGGCGACATGCCGATTAAAGGCTTCTTTGTCCCCCTTGGAATAGGCCGCCGAAATTGCGACAAACGAATACACTGGCGCGGCGATTGAGCCCGCCCGCAAGGAGTCCATTAATGCTTTGCCGATATTCGACCAGTCGTCCGGATTTTCCGCTGCATTCTCCGGAGGGATCAGCATCGGGTGGGCGAGGTTGGCCATGTGAACATAGCGCTCGGCGAACGTCAGCACTTTACTGAAGACGTCGCGATCGTATTCCTGACCGGCTCTTTGATTCTGCACCGCTGCGAAGCCCGGCTTCAGGACGGCTTCAAAATCCCGCAGTTCCGCCTGATAATCATCCTTCCACTCGGGACGCCAGATGGATTGCAATCCTTCGTAGGCTTGAATCCGGCCGAAAAACGTGTTGAAGGAAATCAGGTCATTGGTCAACCCGGTGCGAAACTCCTGCGTCAGTTTTGGGTTGGACATCGACTCGGAAATTGCCCGACGAGCTTCGTTGTGGTTGGTGGACAGCGATTCCAGGCGAGGCTTAATCTCATTATACGAAAACATGAGCTTGTCAGGCAGGCCGACTTTGGCGGCGAGTTCGCGGTTCGGCAGGCTGAACGAAAGCGCTTCGTTATCCACCGTCATCTCAGGGCGCAGGCTGTTCTTGAGCCGGATGTAGAGTTGCAGGGACTGGTGCAGCGACATCAGTGATTTCTGATAAGGACTGCGAACCGTGGAATCCATCGGTCCGTAAACCCGGGCTTCGCGCTCAATCTGCGCAAGATAAGGCGCGAGTTGATTGAAGCTGTAGTAACGCAATCCGGATTTATCGACGCCCTTCTCAGTAAGATTGAGCTCGCCCAGCAATTCGGGATGGTGAATGCGGAAGATGTAGCGCGTGTCGGCCACTTCGGATTTCGCCAACAACTCGACCAGCCAAGGCACGGGTTTCAGCTTTTTGGGTCGCTTGCTGAACTGATACCACTTGCGCTCGGTCAACCCGCCGGCTGATGCAATATCCTCCCAGCGTCCCCAGGTACCGTCTTGAGCGTTGCCTTCGAGCGACACGGACGTGTTTCCACGAATCAACAGCAGATTGTTGCGGGCGACCGAATCCAGCGGCAGCACGCGACCGCCGAGCAGCACGGGAAGTTTGCCCACTGCGTAGTAATGAAAATCGTCCGCCTTATCCGCGCGCGGTCGCAATGACAGCAACACTTCGAGCGCGAAAACGGCGGTCAATAACCAGGGCCATCGATATTTAAAAAAGTTTTTCATGAGGGTTGGTCTTTCTGGTTATTCGGATGCGTCTTCATCGTTTGATTCGACGGGATCTGTCTTAAAGTAATGGGGCAGTTTTGCCTCTATCAATTCAATCAACTCGCCGGACAGACCCTGCAGGTTTTCGTAGTCGCCGGCAATTTCAGTCAAGTCGCCACCCGGATAGTGCTGGGCAAAAAAGTTTTCCGTCAATTCTATCGTCATCGAG
The DNA here is from genome assembly GCA_937893495.1 of uncultured Verrucomicrobiales bacterium. Taxonomy (GTDB): domain Bacteria; phylum Verrucomicrobiota; class Verrucomicrobiia; order Limisphaerales; family JAYPXF01; genus CALBIE01. The sequence goes on from CALBIE010000277.1 coordinate 2,880, forward strand.
GCGAAGCGTTGAAACTCGGCGTCATAGTTCGTGGCGGCCTTCAAAAGCGCCGCCAGATCGTGTGTCCGAACCAGCGACCAGCCATTGGCGATCAGATAACCTTTCAAATAGCGTTCGATAGCCTCTTGCAGCAATTCCGTGGCCGACGCGGCCAGTTGCTTTTCACTCCAGACAAGGCGCGCGGCAAGCCACCGTTCCTGGGCAAAGTCGAACCAATCCCCCGGATTCTGCTCATTTGTTTTGCCCGTTGGCATATAGTTCCAGCCCCTTTCCGATGATATCCACGTAAAACGGACTCTGTCGGGCCAAGCGATCGGCAATCCGATCCGGTGTCTTGCTCAAGATTGTAAACGGCAACAGATCATCCGAGACATCCCAGAAGGTTTTTCTAATCTCCACATTACTCGCTTTTTCCG
>CALBIE010000278.1 GCA_937893495.1 uncultured Verrucomicrobiales bacterium
AATCACCCGAAAATTCAAAGCAATCGACGCTCATCCTACGTTCAAAAGTATATATACTAACAAAGATTGCACATGTCTTAAGTTCCGAGATTGCAACGACATTTGCAAATCAGCTGGCTTCGGCGCTTGAAAACTCCAAGGAAACGAATGTCGAACGGATTACAATCTTTGGTGAAGGACTATGGATGCTGCTGCATACTAATCAGGTTACGAACTCCGCGGTTCTACGAGGGTGCGGAGCAAAAGCATTGGTTAGAGCAATGGAGAATCCAAGCGAAACAAATCTGTTCTTGCTGTCGAAACTCAGTGTCGGATTGGGAAAACTGACTCGACAGCTTGAATCGACGAATTCAGCTGTTCTCAAAGAGCGAGGAGCCAATGCGCTGGCAAAAGCAATGGAGAACTCGAAGGAAACGAACCTGTTTGTACTGTCAGGAGTCGGTATAGAACTGGGAAGACTGACGCCGCAGACAGGAGGCATTAAGGTGCTGGAGATTGCGAAAAGGGGTGCCAACGTTTTGATTCACGCGATGGAACGGCCCACGGCTGGGAGTTCGTTTTGGCTATGGAAACTTGGTGAAGCGGTGGGGAATCTTGCCGAACGGATCGATGCCACAAACGCGTCCCTGATTGCGGGGCGGGCGGCGGCCGCGCTTGTTACTGGGTTGGAGGAATCAAAGGAGGAGGAAACAATGTTGACATTATCGTCCGGAGAAAATTTTAAACCGAAAGTGTCTGACAGAGTGTCGAGGCTGAATTTGGCACTTGGTAAACTGCTAATGAGGATCAATTCAGCGGATAGAACGAAATTGATAAATCGGGTTAATGAAATATTGCTCAATGTACAAGGGCGATCCATTGACGCTACCATCTGTGTCAGCCTCGTTGCCCTCTGGGAAAATTCAGCCTATCAAGGTCAGCAACCATATCTCCAGCGCCTTAAAGGTGTGGTTGAAGCTACTTTTCAAAAACCAGGGAACAGTCGGGAGGACATCAGATACCTGGGATTATCGAAGGTTCTTCTTGGCCGAATGACAAAAATGCCGTCGGCTGCAGAATCCGCGCGAGAGGGTATCGCCCAGTTCTTGTCCGGGTCTGCGCCTGAAAACTCAGACGAACATGCGAAAGATGTTCGTGAAATGCTGGACGTGCTTTTCAATCCGGGCGTTAAAGAAACGGTCGTTGAATACCTCATCAAGCAACTAAAACTGCACGCCGCAGCCAAGCCGGAGGACAAGGAGCTCGTTTCCAACATCATCGCCGAACTGGAAAAACCGTTATCCAAATAGCTTCCGCCATGCCCAATGCAATTCCCTCCCACGCCCTATGGGTCGAACTCTCCACCCGAATCACCACGCAACGGTTGCACTTTCGTTCCGGGGAGGAGGAGACGGCGGTAAAGAGTATTTTCTCTCTCTTCGGCAAGACGCGGAAGCTGTTGGAGGAGCATCCGGACGCCAAGCAGTTTTGCACCGTGGCGCTGCGGTTGTTGAACGACGTGCTGCGTCCCTACACCGCCCGGTGGCACGGGTGGATGACGGAGGCCAAGGAAGCACGAAACATTCAGGGCGACGCGGTTCTGAAGTTTCGGGATGAGTGGGTGCGGCGGAATTTTCGGCGGGAGCTGCGGAAGTTACAGCCACGCCTCATCGGGTTCCTAAAAGCATTCGAAGCGCTGAAAGATGGCAAGAAACCAAAACCGTGGTGGACTTCGCCGAACGCGAAACAACTCAAGCTGTTGTCCGTCGAATGCCCGCCTGCGGGGAAAGCAAATCTGGGAAAACCGTTGGCAGCCGGCATTGAAAAGCAGGTGCATTTCACCGGGATGGATCCCGGTAAACAGTCTGACCTCACAAAAAGGATAAACGCCGCCGAGTCCGCAGAGATTCGCCGCAAAAGGGGTGATGAAATTGACGGACCGATCATGAACGCGGCCGGTCTGGCGCTTTCCGGCGGTGGCATTCGCTCGGCCACGTTCTGTCTCGGCATCACGCAGGTATTGGCCCGGCGCAAACTTTTCCAGAAGTTTGATTACCTTTCCACGGTCTCAGGCGGTGGCTACTTCGGCGCTTTCCTGAGTGCGTATCTGGGTACAGATGATCCGGCAAAACCGGCAGGCGGAAACAGCCCGGCGAATGGCTCTGACGATGCGGACAAGCGAATCGAGAAGACCTTCGTGCCGGGTGACGACAAACATGAACCCGAACCCCTGCGTCATCTACGCAACCGCAGCCGCTACCTCGTGGATGGGGGCTTCATGAACACGGCAAAGGGAGTGGGGCTGGTTCTGGCCGGTGTGTTGTTCAATCTCCTGATAGTACTCCCTTTCCCAGTCTTCGCGGCCGTTTTCACGGTCTGCTTCCACAAGAATTTTCATCTGTGGGGAAACAATTTTGGTTGGATTGAAGCCGGCAGCCCTTGGTTTTCGAACATTGGCGCGCCCATTTCCGCCATGTTGGTGGCTGCCCTGATCGTGCTGGGAACTCTGCTGCTGGTCTATCCGGGAGTAAAATGGCATGCACTTCGCGTAAGGCGGCAACGACAGGACTCCAGGCAACTCAATGTTTGGAACGACGTAATCGCAATCGTAACAGCACTCGCCGTCGGCGGGTTGATGCTGTGGCTCGTGCCCGCCGGCTTTCGCCTGTATCACCTGCTGCGTTCCGCGGAATTTAGTCCGTGGATGACGGTTCTCCAGGAAAACATGGAAAGCATCATGGGTTTGGTCGGGATTCTGGCCACGGCCATTCTTGGCGCTGCCGCCTCGAAATCGAGCGCGGGTGGGCGACTGGGTCCCTGGCTGAAAAAACTGGCCATTCTGAGCGGTCCGGTTCTTTACCTGTTCGTCTATTTCGGGTCCGGATATCGGATGATGTTTGCTTCCCCCGGACAGGCATGGAGCGAGGGCTGGGTTGCGTTTATTGCGCTTCTCATGCTGGTCTGGGCCTGGTTGTGCGTGAACGTGAATACGTATTCGCCCCACGGTTATTACCGGGATCGCCTGAGCCGGTGTTATCTGATTTGGCGCAAGTGGCGTTCATCGAGCGGTTACATTCCGCATACTTCGGCCGACAAGCTGCGCCTGACGGAACTGAACGTCTCGACCGCGGCACCGTATCATTTGATCAACACCACCGTAAATCTGCCGACGAGCAATGTGCGAGACCTGCGCGGCCGGAACGGCGACTTCTTCGTGTTCAGCAAGCATTTCTGTGGCAGTCCGGTATGCGGTTATCATCCGACCAAAGACCTCGAATCGGCTGATCCGCATCTGGACCTCGGCACGGCGATGGCGATTTCCGGCGCGGCGGCTTCTTCAAACATGGGATGGCAGACCAGCAATTCACTCCGTTTGGTGATGACACTGGCGAATGTCCGGCTTGGCTACTGGCTGCGCAATCCGGGCAAAGGGATGCCGTGCTGCACTGTGGGCCCCGGTCCGGCCTATCTGTTTCGCGAGATGTTCGCCAAACGAATGGATGAGCGGCAAAACTATCTGAACCTGTCTGATGGTGGTCACATCGAGAACCTGGCCACCTACGAACTGCTCCGGCGCAAGTGCAAGTTCATCGTGTGCGTGGACGGCGGCATGGAGCCGGACATGGCATGCGTCGACCTGATGCGGTTGGAGCGCTATTCGGCCATCGATCTGGGCATCAAGATGCACTACGACGTCAGTGATCTGATGCTGCAGTCGAACGGCTACAGCCGCGCCTACGGGATTCTCATCAAGATCGACTACGATCCCTCAAACCGGCAGGGGCGACCTGCGGAAGAATCGCCCTGGGGCTGGATGCTCTATCTCAAGCTGGCGATGATTGGCTACGGACCGGGCTACGTGATGGATTACAAGCGGCAGAATCCCGCGTTCCCGCATCAGACCACGGCCGATCAGATTTACGACGAGGCGCAGTTCGAGGCCTATCGCGCGCTGGGTGAAGCCGCGGCAGAAAGTTTCTTCCGGGCTGAGTTGATTGAGGGGCGAGATGCCAGCAAACTGGATGGCTGGTTTCAGGCGCTGGCAAATTCATTGCTTCCGGATAATGATGAGGCGTTTCGTATGAATTCGGAAAAGTCGAAGAAGCGGTGTTGAAGACATTGCGATTCAGTCACTGGCGCGCATAAGCCAACACTTTTGTTTTTCGTGTTTCATACGGTGTTCGTGAGTTCATCGGCGCTTGTTTTTTTACAGTCACTCTGACTGCTTTGGAGGTGGCCCGGCCAGCGCTTCGACTGGGCCAACCAACGTTTGGTTTCCGAAAGGGCGAAGATCACCTATAGATCGGCCCGAATGAATTTGCCGAAAATTGCGGTTACGATGGGCGACCCGGCGGGGATTGGCCCGGAGATTTGTCTGCGACTGCTGAACAATGCGACGGTGACCGAGCATTGTGCCCCGGTGATTTTCGGGGATGCCAGCGTCCTGTCCCGCGTGGCGCGGGAACTGGATTTGCAGTGTGATGCCCGGATTCTCGATGCCGACGATTGGGAAAATGAAAGTGAACGTATCGACGGTCCCACGGTACTGGATCTCGGTTGTATCGACGGTGAAATTGTTACCCCTGGACTCCTTTCAGCAGAGTGCGGTGAGGCAGCCTATCAATATGTGCTGGCGGCGATTGACGCCGGGCTGAAAGGGCAGGTGCAGGGCATCTCAACGGCACCGCTGAACAAGGAAGCCATGCACGCTGCCGGGCACAAATATCCAGGGCACACGGAGATTTTCGCTGAGCGAATGAAGGCTGAACGGTCCTGCATGATGCTCACTTCGGCGGAATTGACGTGTAGTTTTGTGACGGTGCATGTCGGTTATCACGAGGTGCCCGGGTTGCTGAGCGTGGAGAGAATTCTCGAGGTCATCGAACTTACCGCCGCAGCCATGCAGCGTATTCGCGGGCTGGAGCCAAAGCTGGTGGTTTGCGGTCTGAATCCGCATGCGGGTGAGAACGGGCTGTTCGGTCTGCGTGAGGAAGAGCGGATTATCATTCCGGCGATGGAACTGGCGCGCGCGAAGGGGATTCGACTTGAGGGTCCGTTGCCACCGGATACCGCGTTTCTTCCCGGGCGTCGAAAGAGCACCGATGCGTTCATCTGCATGTATCACGATCAGGGACACATTCCCTTGAAGGCGCTGGCGTTTGACTCCGCGATTAACACGACCCTGGGCCTGCCCGTCATTCGCACGAGCGTTGATCACGGCACGGCATTCGATATCGCCTGGCAGGGCACGGCGAATCCGAACAGCCTTTTCGAGGCCGTGCAGCTCGCGGCGCGGCTGGCCAACCCATGATCGTCGTCATCGCGGACGATATTTCCGGCGCGACGGAACTGGCGGGTGTTGCCCGCTGTTTCGGACTGAGCGCGGAGGTGCAGACGCTGTTTGATCCGCTCTCGACTGCCGACGTGGTGGCCATCGACACCAACACCCGTTCGCTTTCACCGGATGCCGCCGCCCGCATCGTGCGGTCCGTGGCGGAACGCGTGCGCGAAATCGCTCCGCAGTGGGTTTACAAAAAGACGGACTCCGTGCTGCGCGGCAATGTCTTCGCGGAAACGGACGAGATTCGGCGCGTCTTCGCCAAGGCGAAATGTCTTTTTATTCCCGCCAATCCTGACCGGGGGCGGATCATCCGAGAGGGACGATATTTCATCGATGAGGTTCCGTTGGACGAAACGGCGTTTCGTCGTGATCCCGAACATCCTGCCAGGACGGCGCAGGTGTTGGAACTGTTGCAAGTGGGCTCGGAGTGCCAGTCGCTGGCTTCGCAGTGGACTATTCCTGACGTAGTGAGTCGGGAGGAATTAGCGAAACATGCAAATTCGATGGATGAGCACACTCTCCCGGCGGGGGCGGCGGAATTCTTTTCCGTTCTGCTTGAGTGCAAAGGACACGCAGCCGGACGGGATTCCGCGTGCCGTGTTTCAGTGACTTCGGGAAAAAGCCTGTTCATCTGCGGCAGCGCGACGGCGTGGGCGACGGGGCGGAAGGAACAGTGTGAATCTCACGGTATCCCGATATTCGAGATGCCCGACGAATTGTTCAGCGATACCGACTCTGGAGTTGGCTGTGTCCATGGGGCCGTGACTCCATACCCCGCTGCTGCGACTCGGGAGAGTCGCGCTCCGGAACGCGACTCTTCCGAGTCGCAGCAACGTTCTGACTTACCCGGGGACTTGACGGCGAAACAGCGGGCCGCCGTCACTCGCTGGAGTGAAACCGTGGCATTGGCTTTGCAGAAAAAAAGCGCAGTGATGTTGGCGATTGGCGGCGGCACCCATTGCGCCTCGTCATCGGGTCTGCTGAAACGTCTTGTTGCCACCGTCCGGCAGGTGCTGGTTGATCATCAGCCGGAGCGGGTTTATCTCGAAGGCGGCGCGACCGCCGCCGCAGTTTTGCAGGAGCTGGGATGGCAACGATTGCGCGTGCGGGAGCCGGTCAACTTTGGCATTGCTTCGTTGGAAGTGATCGGCTGTGAGGCACCGACGATCTTCATCAAGCCGGGGAGTTATTCCTGGCCGAATGAAGTCTGGCGGGAGACGAATGAATGAAGTATTTCAGGGCAATGAAGCTGCATCGCGGCGGGAAGACAATTCATCGGGTCGTTCGTTTCGCAACGACCCTTGTTGCCATGCTGTTTATCCTGTGCCGAGGTTCCCGGGGCATGGCAGCGGATTTCGAAATCAAGCGCGATCTTCGTTACGCGGAGGTTGATGGAAAGGAGTTGTCGCTCGATTTGTACCTGCCCCGCGAAATCAGGAATCCAAAACTGGTGGTATGGGTGCACGGCGGCGCGTGGCGGTCCGGTTCGAAGGATCGGATGCCACTGACTCGCCTGGTCGAACTCGGCTATGCGATTGCCAGTGTAGATTATCGACTGACGCCGGTGGCAAAGTTCCCGGCCAACGTCCACGACATCAAGGCGGCCATTCGCTGGCTGCGGGCGCATCAGGAGCAGTTCGGATACGCTACCGGGAAAATCGGCATCGCCGGCGGTTCGGCCGGTGGTCATCTCGTTGCCTTGGTCGGTGTCACGAACGGCCATAAAGAGCTGGAGGGCAGGGTGGGAAATTATTTGGATCAGTCATCCGCTGTGCAGGCAATCGTTTCGTTTTATGGCGCGGCGAACCTGACGACGATTTTGAAGCAATCAACGCCGCATGGACTCAGTGTCCGCGTTCCGGCGCTGGAACTGCTGCTCGGTGGCCAGCCAGAGAAACGCGTCGAACTGGCGAGGTTGGCCAGTCCCGTTTTTCAGGTGGACGCGAACGATCCGCCGTTGCTGCTCATTCACGGAGACCAGGATCCGCAGATGCCCGTGAACCAGTCGATTGAGTTGTACGGGCGCTATCGGGAGTTGGGACGACCGGTGCGGTTGGAGTTCATTCACGGTGGTGCGCATGGCGGCAAGGAATTCTTCGATGAGAAACGCATCAAGATAGTAAAGCAGTTTCTTGATGACGGACTGAAATGATCATCCCTTTTCTGGATCGCACTGCAATCGCGGTAATTCCGCCGAAAACAAGATTTCATATAACTTGAACAAGCGAGGCTGCCCGCAGTAGCCTCTCAACCAACGCCCGACGGTTTGCGAAGAACCTGCGTTCAGGGCCGTCCACCGTCTTCTCCGGCCAACTGTTTGACTGATTGCAATCTCTTCGGGCGGTCATGCCTGCCATGAATAAGATCCTGGTTATCGATGATGATGAGACGCTTCGCTCGGGACTTCAGTTGCTCCTGCAGCAAAGGGATTATCGTGCGCTGACCGCGTCTGACGCCAACGAGGGAATTCTTCTGGCCCGCTCGGAATTGCCGGATCTCATTATCTGCGACATCGATATGCCCGGTGGTCCGAGTGGATTAAAGGCCTTGGAGGCGCTTCGAGGTCATCCATTAACGTCGGCCATTCCGTTGATACTGATGACTGGGAAGACGATTTTCACCATGCGCAATGCCATGGATCTGGGTGCGGACGATTTCCTGAGAAAACCCCTCAGCGCCACGGATATCATTCGGGCCATTGAGGCCCGTTTGGTCAAACACGGGGCTTTGAAAGCCGCCGCGGAACGCCGGTTGGCAAACCTTCGATCCAACCTCACGGCCAGGTTGCCCGAGGAAATCACCAGAACACTTGGGGAGATTTCCGATCAGGCAGAGTTGCTTCGCGCCCGTTCGGCGGATGCTGGATCGCCGCCGCTCGGAAAGGTTGCTGATTCACTTGAAAGGCGGGTTCGTCGCCTGCACCGTTCCTTCCGGAGTAGTCTGTTGCTGACGCAGATGGAGGCGATGCAGTCGGATCCCGTTGACCTTGCGACATTGCGCTCCCAAGTGACCTCTGATGCTTCCGATGCCATCACCAATGCCGCACGGAAGAGGGCTCGAAACCGAGGGCGGGAAGCGGATCTGGTTTTTCAACTTCAACCTGCGGCGATCGAAATTGCGCCTGACCTGCTGGGCCGGCAAATCGAGGATCTCGTCGGCAATGCCTGCGCCTATTCAGTGGCTGGATCACTCATCGCGATATCGAACACCCGCGACGGCAACGAAGTCGTCATTGTTGTGTCGGTCCAGGGTCGCCGCATGAGTCTATCGGAATCCGGATCGCTGGACACCCATTTTCAAATGAAGGACGACAGCGATTCCGGGCTGGGGCTCGGCCTGGGTCTGAGCGTCTGCCAGAAGATTGCCGAAATCCACGGCGGCTCAATGGAGATCAAAAGTGTTGAAAAACAGGGGACGACCATCTCCATTCGACTTCCGGCCTTGCCGAATCAATCGGCGAAGACCTGAACCGCGTGTTCGTTTGAGAAGCGACGCGAGTTTTCAAATCGAAGTTGATTTCTAGCCGGCCTAAAGTGTGACGGGAAATTCCCCGGCTCTGCCAGGGCCGTATGGACTGCGGTGGCAAAGCCCTGAAGGGTTGTCGACACCGCTTTTGGGGCGCGAGCGAGTCGCGAGAAGGGCATGATGGGTATCGGACCTCACCGCAGTGCCGGGGATGAGCAAACCGTAGCTTGCCCGCTCCATGCCGATCGATTGTTGAACCCTTCAAGGAAAGCGGTGTCGCGGCTGCGCTCGGCCACCGCAGTCCAAAAGATCCTGTTTCAATGCCGGTTGGTGGACTGCGCAGATGCCCGATGACCTTGGCCCTCTCCACCTTCGCGAGCTATCGGCTTGGCCGGAGGTTTTGAAGTCAATTTCTGCGATTCGCCGTTATTGGATTTCGTTTCGCATCGCTCTTGTAATGGTGTCGCAACGCATTATACGGTTCACGCGGTAATCGGTTGCGGGGTGACCGCAACCAGTCGAGCGTTCATTTAGTCGCCTTGGAATTCGCCGTTAATTTGTCTGAGCCGGTTCGGGGCGTTGATTAAGCAGATATGGCAAAAATCCTGATCATCGATGACGACGACAGTCTGCGGCGTGGTCTGGAGATGGTTCTGAAACTCAAGGGCTATCAGCCGCTGATGGCGGCCGACGCCGAGAGCGGCCTGACGCTTGCCCGCGAACAGTCTCCCGACCTCATCGTCAGCGACATTGACATGCCGGGGATGACTGGTCTTGAAGCGCTCGTCGAGCTACGCAATGACGTGGCCACCTCGGCGATTCCGTTCATTCTGATGACCGGCAAGCAGAACATCTCGGTGCGCGACGGAATGGACCTGGGCGCCGATGATTTTCTCCACAAACCGCTTTCGTTTGCCGAGATTCTGAAGGCGGTCGAAGCGCGATTGTCCAAGCAACGCGCCGTCCGCACGGCCGCTGACCGCCGGCTTTCCAGCCTGCGGGCCAGTCTTCGACTCCGGCTGCCAAAAGAACTGACCGATCATCTCAACGAGATTATCAGCAATGCGGACATCCTTCAGAATTGTGCCGACAACATTGACGGGCCAATGCTGCAGAAAATGTCCGGTGACATCCAGGAACATGCCCGTTGTGTTCAGAGTTCGATCCGCAACTTCATCCTGTTCGTCCAACTGGAAACCATTCAATCCGATCACGAAGAGATTTCCGCCCTTCGCGCTCAATTGACCGCCAATGCTGAGGCCGTCATCGTCAGAGCGGCCAGGTCGTTCGCTAAAACCCGGGATCGAGAACCTGATCTCGACATTGACCTGCAGCCCACCCGCGTCGAGATGGCCACGGATTTGCTCACTAAAATTATCGAGGAAATCATCAGCAACGCATGCAAGTTTTCCGAGCCAGGGTCGCCGATCCGGATTACCAATCGGGAACTCGGCAGGTTCGCCATCATTGAGATCGCTGATCGAGGATTCGGGATGAATAGCGACGAACTCAAGGCAGTGGACGCCTATGTTCGGTTTGATAAGGGAGGGGTTCTTCAGCCGGGCCTGGGCCTGGGTTTGAGCATCTGCAAGAGGCTTGCGGACCTCCACGGAGGTTCGCTGGAGATCAAAAGCGTTGAAGAACAGGGAACGACCGTGTCGATCAATTTGCCGGCCAAACTTCATTTGTTGCGTGAGGATACCGAGGGTGAGTCGAAGGAAACGCACCATTGACGGTCATAAATGCTCCCCGCATTTCGCAGAGTATTCAGTGCCCTCGACTCTGGCGGACGGCATACCTGAGCGGATATCTCGCCCCACCACCGTCGGAACATGAGGTCCTCCGACAATTCGGTACAAGGGAGATCACGGCTGCCGCGAACGGGTAGCGAACTGCTCCGAGCTCTGTGACCTGGTCGGAAATTAGGATTCGGAGGCCAAAATACGTCTTACCCGCCTCGTAATCGACTGTTCTGGAAGAGCCACCGGAGCTGTTTTTTGTCTCTCGGTTATCCCGTTTGTCACTCAATCAATTATTTACAACCCGCACCTTCGAGAGCAGGGTGACCGAGCCGGTGGGGAAACAACGATTCCGCCAGCGAGTCAATTTTAAAAGAAAGTCAAACAAATGGGCGACAAATCTCCGAAATCGAACCAGAAAATGGCCTCACAAAAACAGTCCAAAGCCAATAGTGCCAAAAATCAGAAGAAACAGGCCGTGATTGCAAAGGCCGCCACCAATAGGAAGTAAGACTTCGCGTCCCGTCTCTTCCTGGCTCTAAAAGGGCGGAAGGGGGGGGCGTTTTTGTAAGCCAGGAAGTTAAAGCGAGTTGCAGATAAGAATTGCTATTCGGCGAAATACTGTCAATTTGCCCGCGTCCTGTTCAATAGCTTGTCTCTTTCAAGGCATGGTGAATCTTCAGTTGAACTCAGTTCAGTGATGGTTTTAGACCCGATGTTCGGGAACAGTCTGGCGAAAGCACCGGTTAGATTAGAACAGAAAACATCATATATGAGTAATAAACTGTTTGTAGGAAACCTTTCCTTTAACACCACTGAAGACCAGTTGCGGGATACCTTTTCCGAACATGGCGTCGTCTCCGAAATCAACCTGTTGATGGACCGGGAAACGGGCCGTCCCCGCGGGTTCGGTTTCATCACAATGAACACTGCCGAAGAGGCGCAGGCAGCCATCGAGGCCCTGAGTGGCAAGTCCATTGACGGCCGCGAATTGACGGTCAACATTGCCAAGCCACGCGAAGAGCGTTCGGGCGGCGGCGGTGGTGGTGGCGGTCGTGGTCGTCGCGATTATGGCGGCGGCGGTG
>CALBIE010000279.1 GCA_937893495.1 uncultured Verrucomicrobiales bacterium
ATTGCAGTCCGGCGGGCAATCTCTTCGAGCAGGAAATCCTCAAATGTTCCATCAATCATTTTTTGACACCCCTGCCCGATAGGTTCGTCGAAGTATAACTCATAGTCCCGCAGGGGACCGCCTTTGACCCGGCACCAACGCCCTCGTGCAGACCATCGGTACATTCGTCGCGCAATCCCCTGACAGGCCGATGCGGGGGAGAGATTCCAAAGGCGTTGCAGCAGTCCATTCATCGCGTCAATCCAATCCGGCAACCGATACAAGTCTCAATACATTTTTCGCTATGTTACACACGATTCGATTACTTCAATTTCACCATGGAACGCGAAATCCGGGCCTCAACACCTCCTGCTGAACTCGAATCACGGGACTTCCCTGAGAATAAATCGAATAGCTAAATGGTTTTTGGGAGTAAACTCCATTGGTTAATCGGGAAAGGCGATGTTTCAGTATCAAGAACGGTTTCAAGAAGCGCACCCAGACCGGGGATTTCAGGGCGAGCAGCGCAGCCTCGTCCCGTCCTTGAGACGAGGTCGTTTGATTCGTTCCGGTGACGGTAAACGCAGCCAGGTAACATGGGAGCACGGCCATTCTCACGCCGGCCCGCAATAATCGACACACCCATTCTGCATCACCTGCGCATCGATACTTATCGTCGAACCAAATCCCTTCTTCAAAAATTCGTCGGCGAAAAAAAGTTGCTGCGCTCAATGTCGTGAGATGCACTGTCATGGTATGCCAAAGGCTCGGGACAAGAGTCTTCCTGTAACAGAGAAAATTCCCATCCGTGTCCACCATTACCGCATAACCAAATACGACATCGATGTCAGGATTCTCGGCGAAAAAAAACTCCACTGCACGAAGAGCATCAGGGAGGTATTGCTCATCACAGTTGAGATAGCTCAAGATTTCGCCATTGGCCCGTCGAATCCCACGATTAATGGCGTCGTACATCCCCTTGTCCGGCTCGCAAATGAGGGCGACTCCGTCTTTTCGGCTGGTCAACCATTCGATCGTGCCGTCCGTAGATCCGGCATCCTGCACAATGTGCTCTACATCGACACTCTGGTCCGCGACGGACTGCACACAGAGTTGCAGCCAATCCCTTTGATTCAAACTGGGAGTGATGACCGAGAAGCGCATTAATCTTTCAAGGGCCGTTCGCTGTTCCCCTGTTCATCGCCTTCCAAAGTTGATTTCTCGGCCAGCGAAGGTGTGCAGCCAGGATCAACGCCGTTAATCGCGATACCCAGCCCAATCAGTCCGACAAAGAACGGTAAATCTGAAGAAATGTCTCCAAAGATTCCAATATAGAACGCAACCTTTGCGAGATAGCACGCAAGCAGAAAACGGTTGATGACGCGTAATTCAACTGGCCCATGACGATAATTCCTCGCCAGCGTACGCCACCCGAGCCACAAGAAAACGGCGAACGCAAGCAGTCCCGGAATTCCGAAAATAATCAAAACAGACAGGGGGCCGCTATGGTAGTTGCCGGCGACTATCGCAGCCTCGTACGACTCAAAGAATCCGCGGCGAACCGATTCCATGGCCATACTAATATCCGTCGGACTTAATGCATAACCCTTCCCCAACCAGAAATAATGCGGCGCCTCAGCCAGAAGACGTTTCCACATTTTCAATCGCCATTCGGTTGACGCCGCAGCGTCCCTTTCGGCAATTGGCGAAATCTTCAACGGAAGAAAACTGATGCTTCGTTGCATTACCAATGGCAGATGCCTTGCAACGGGCATCAATGCCACCATTCCGATCGCCGCGACCAAAAAGAACATCGGCAACCACCGGGTTTTGGCCAGCCCTTCGAGCCAAAACATCATCGCAAACACCAGTCCAAACAGAACGAGCACGGATCGAAAACCACCGAGCGCGCTAATGGCAACGATCAGGATTACCGTGCCCAATCGCCACGGTTTTCTCCATTCAAGAATTCCCGCCGCTCCCCAAAAGAAAATGGTCATAAAAAATGGCGCAGTCATCGACACGCCGATCCCGTTGAAACGATTGACCTGCCCAAACATGTATTCAGCCTCGGCCTGGGACAGGGCATAGCTGGAAGGGAAAAACAGAAAGAGCCAATAAAACATCGGACCCAGCATGTAGGCGAAATTGGACATCGCGAGCGCAATGTAGCCGACAAAAAATGCACTCACGCAGAACCGCACTTTCTCTGGTGGAATGCGCACGCTGCTGACCGCATAAAAAGCGATTACTGCCGCCACAATATAGATGTATTTTCGCCCTCCCTGCACATCCCCCCCCAATGCCCTGAACCCGATCCCACCTCGTAACTGGGCTGTAACCAGAACGACGGCCAGCAGAACAAGCAGCGAAATGGACAACTGCGGCACAAATTTCAACTCCCGACGTCCATCAAGAATACGATTGAGAATCGTAATTCCAAGGCTCAATCCGGCGAGCACCATCCAAGCCTCGGGGTGCCCGGGAAGGAAAAACACGGAAATCGATGAGTTCCAGAAAACCAGCAGCAACTCCCGATGCCAACGCATGATAATCGGTGAAACAAGCAAGCACAACACGCCGCCAAGAAACAACAGCGCGAAGTAAGAATTTGGCGCCGCGAGAAAGAGCCCGACTAAAAGCGCAACCAGTACGCAGAGGCAGGTTTCAATCACCTTTCTGGTGCCTAACGTCGTATCCATCTGGATTCACCTAACCTGAAATGCCCATATTCACGCAATCATTTTCTCCATCATCTCCACCTGCGGACGGCATTTGTCTCTCCCCAATCCCCGGTTCGCTCTCGTCTTCGAAAGTGTGGAAAAAGTCCCCCCTCTGTAAAGCGCCGAAGTCCTGGTCTATCGAAAAAACTACACTGTGAAGGATCGCTGACATCTACCGCCAGGAACCCTCTCATTCGAAGAAATACCATCCCGATTCATCACGCATAAAAGGCGTAGGCCATCCATTTCGACATCGCACGGGCTTACTTGATCCGCATCACTTCACGATGCTTTGGTACACCTCCAGATAGCGCCTGGCCACTTCTTTCCATGTGCCGATTTGAAACAATGGAACAGACCGCCGATGTGACCGGGAGTAGAAATCTGACAACTTTTTTACGGCCAAATCCGGTTGTTCAGGCGATACCAGTTCTACACCATCTACTTTGCCGTACTCCCGACTCGCCCACGGTAAATCCGGCAGCAACATCGGCAGGCCGGAGGCGGCGGCTTCGTAAACGGCAATACAGCCGCTCTCAAACTGGCTCCACAAAACAAAACCGCGCGCCTCCCTGAGAATTCGCCATTTTTCCTCTTCCGTTACGTAGCCAGGATATCGGACGAGTTTTTGATCCACCAGTTTTAGAAACTGCCGGTAATACGGATCCGTCTCGGCATAAGGTTTACCCAGAAACATCACCGGCACTCCAGCCCGATGCGCCGCCTCGGCCAGCAGAACTGTGTTCTTCCGCTCGGCAATCGTGGCAACGTAAACCAGATAATCACTTTCTGCCGCCGGTTCAGACAATGCCGAGAGTGCTTCCTGGGTTAGTCCGTGGCCGATGACGTACTCCCGCTCCTCAACCGCGTCAAAAAGATACCGGGCAGTCTGCCGTTCAAGATCCGTCACAAATATCATGGCGTCCAATTCCTGATAAACGTCCCAGGCAAAACGGGTTACCATTCCCCGCAGGGAGGCCTTGGCCAACCGAATGAACCATCGCTGCAAGAACAACTTCGAGGAAGACCGTGATGCTGTCCGGTCAAGGTTCTCGAACATCACCGTTTTCATGCCCTTGTCTTTGGCTAATCGGACCACGGAAGCAAACGGAGGACGCCCGAAAAAGTGAATGATATCGCCCGTCTGAGTCGAATCCCACCAGTGTTCGGGTTCCACTTCGACACCCAGCTCTTTTAGCCCCGACATAATGGCCTCGATCTGCGTCTGCACCCCTCCGTGCGCCAGATGAAAAGGAATATTGTGGCTGAATAGAACTTTCATGAAATCTGGTCAGGCCAACGCGTTAATAAATTTTTCCGCACGGCAATTTGCTTCCCTATGATTTACTGGAATTGCGAAAGCGCTGGGCAATGGGCATGCGGCGACCAACGCCAAAGGCTTTCGTGGTTATTTTCAATCCCGGAGCCGCTTGTCGTCGTTTGTATTCGTTGATATCAATCAATCGCACAATCCGTTGCACCACTTCGGCCGCGAATCCCTGCGCGACGATTTCATCAACGGATCGGCAGTTTACGACGTACTCCTCAAGAATCGCGTCAAGGATGTCATAGGGCGGCAGCGAATCCTGATCTTTTTGATCGGGCCGCAACTCCGCGCTGGGCGGCTTCGTGATTGAATCGACGGGAATCAGTTCGCCGTTACGGTTGAGCCATCGAGCAATTCGATACACCATTGTCTTGGGCACGTCACTGAGCACCGCAAGGCCGCCACACATGTCACCGTACAGCGTGCAATAGCCGACCGCCAGTTCGCTCTTATTACCCGTCGTCAGCAGAAGCGATCCCAGTTTGTTCGACATCGCCATCAGCGTTACGCCACGCAACCGTGCCTGCATATTCTCTTCCGTCGTATCGTCCGGGCGACCGGCAAAGATACTCTCCAATTGCTGGCGAATGGTATTGAACGATGGCTGGATCGGAATCTCATCAAACTGTATTCCCAGGTTTTTCGCTAACGCGCGGGCATCCGCGCGACTCCCCGCCGAGGAATACTCCGAGGGCATTGCCACGCCACGAACATTTTCCCGACCAAGCGCATCCACAGAAATGACCGCCGTCAGTGCGGAATCGATGCCGCCGCTCAACCCCAGCAAGGCCGATCGAAAATCGCATTTATTGAGATAATCCCGCACGCCCAATACCAGCGCGCTATAAATCTTCTCTTCGTCGCTGGATTCCTCCGTGGTCTCGACAGTCGCGCCATCCGTGTCAACCAACAGGAAATCTTCCTCGAAAACTTTTCCGGCAGCGATCAGTTCACCCGCGCTGTTAAACACGAGACTGCCGCCGTCGAAAACCAACTCGTCATTACCACCGACCAGATTACAATAGACCAGCGGCCGGCCGGCCTTGCGAGTGAAGCTGGCGAGCATGTCGCGCCGCAGGCGGTTCTTACCCAGGTGCCATGGTGACGCCGAGCAGTTGATGATGAGATCGGCCCCGCCCCGCGCCAGTTCGAGACCCGGGTTGTCGGCATACCTTCGACCGTCCTGCCAGAAATCCTCGTCGTTCCACAAATCCTCGCAAACCGTCAAGCCGAGGGATGAAGTCTTGAATTCAACCGGCCGGTTTCCCGCCGCCGCGTCAAAGTAACGGTCCTCGTCAAACACATCGTAGGTGGGCAAGAGGGTCTTGGCCCGGACGGCTTCGATTTTTCCACGGTGGAGCAAGGCAACCGAGTTGGACAGGCCCCGACCTGGACGTCGCTCGTTTCGCTCCACAAATCCAAGCAGCATTCCGCATTCACCGGTCTGTTCGGCCAGTTGCTGAACGAGGTCGAGATTAGCCTGAACAAAATGCGGTTTCGTCAGCAGATCACGGGGCGGATAACCGCAGGTCGCCAGCTCAGGAAAAATCACCAGTTCAGCCCCGGCATCGATTCCGCGGCGATAAGCGGCACTAATTTTTTCGCCATTCCCGGCGAAGTCACCCACTGTCGTATTGATTTGTGCCAGCGCGATCTTCATGTAAACCAATCTTAGGCCGAAGGTTGAAGAAACCGGTGAATTTTATCAACTACGACGGCGCGTTTTGTTTGCATCCGCATTCTGCGGGTAGCCCTATCCGCTTTACACTCCGTCGAATTATTCTACCCTTTGAACCAGGCAGTTGTTCCTTTACTGATGGAATTATCCAAGCCAGGGACTGAATCACAATCCAAGACTGGGGTTCAATTACTTCGAACCCTGCGATACGCTTTTCTCTGGTCGCTCTCGCCGTTTGATAGCGCGTGGCGTCGGCTAAATAGACTGGAACATTACCCGCCCCTGCATCTACGACGACATGTCGGGCTGCTGGGAGCCGGATTTAACGGTCCCGGCTACGAATTCGCATCCTACCTCCGCCTCCTGTTAAAGATTCAACCCGACCAACGACTTTGGGATCTCGGTTGTGGCTGCGGCATGCTGGAACTGGCGCTGGAAGATCTCGGATGGAAAGGCTCTGTCCTG
>CALBIE010000280.1 GCA_937893495.1 uncultured Verrucomicrobiales bacterium
GAGGCCAATGATTCCTCCGAAGACGACTGCGATACCAATGAAGAGAAGTAACAGCGGATCCATGATTCGAAACAGTGGGTTCGCAGCGGAGTGTTTGGGCCGGAATTGAGATTGTCGAGTCGAGAATGCGAATCAAAGCGACAGAGCAACCGGATAAAAGCCGCAACCCGGAGATGACGACGAAACCGATCGCTTACTTGATTCCGGCGAGCCGTTCCTGCCAAATCTGATAAAGAGCGACGGTGGCCCGGACATCGCGGACGCAATACTCGGCAATCTCCTGATAGCGACCCTCCTTCATCATGTCGTTCACGTCCATGCCGGTCACGCCGTGGCTTTTCGGGGACTCGATCCCGAACATCTTGCAATAGAAATCAAGATTGAACCGGCGCGCCGCACCGGTGCGGCCGGAAACGCCGTAGAAGGTTAATTGCTCGGCCAAATCGCAATGGGGCTCGATCGCAAACCGATATCCCAACCAGTTTTTCTTGGAAATGGGAACATTCAGCAACGCCGAGCGAAGATACATGAAGGGCACGTCGAATCCACGACCATTGAATGTGACAACCTTGTCGAAATGTTTGGCGGCATTCCAGAATTCGGTAATCAACTCGGCCTCATCCATGCAGGGGACGAACTCGACGCCCTCTTTGCCGGCCTCATCCTCCTCGTAGTCCTCGGCGATGAAGAGAACTTTACCCTTGGCTGAGTCCGCGTTGAGCATGGCGATGCAAACAACCTGCGCGGTAAATGGCCAAAGATTGAACATGCGCTTAATTTCACCGTGTTTGGCATCGCGTTCAGCGCCCTCTTCAAGCTTTGCGGCATCACGGAAGAGGTATTCCAACTGCGATTCATCGAAGGAATCTTCCGAAAGCGCCGAAGTCTCGATATCAAATACCAGGGTCGCCATGGGCTGGGGATGAATGGGAAAGATGGGTTACGGTCAGGTCCGGAAAATCGAACAGGATGGTTGCCCGGTGCATTGTCTCCGAGCGAACCATCCTGTCGGATTGAGAAGAATATTACTTCTTCTTCGCTGCTGCTTTCTTCTTAGGAGCTGCCTTCTTAGGAGCTGCTTTCTTCTTAGGAGCTGCCTTTTTAGGAGCTGCCTTCTTAGCTGCTTTTTTCTTAGCTGCCATCTTATCTCACCCACTTTCGATTGAGGTTTCTGTTTCGATTCAAACGAATCGTTATTTTTTATAGCAGCGTTTTTTTTTCTTGACCAGTGATTTGTGAAAAAAATCAAAAGTTTTTTTGAC
The DNA here is from genome assembly GCA_937893495.1 of uncultured Verrucomicrobiales bacterium. Lineage (GTDB taxonomy): Bacteria > Verrucomicrobiota > Verrucomicrobiia > Limisphaerales > JAYPXF01 > CALBIE01. The sequence continues at coordinate 1,263 of CALBIE010000280.1, forward strand.
ATCTTTTTCGTTTCGACGCACACGCAAAACTCATTAACGTCATCGCAATGGCGAAGGGAAAAAAGAAAGACGCAACTCTCACTCCGATGATGGCGCAATATCGTCGCATCAAGAGTGAACTGCCGGCGGATGCATTGCTGTTCTTTCGTCTGGGTGACTTCTACGAAATGTTTTTTGAAGACGCGCAACAAGGCGCGCAGATCCTCAACGTCGCACTGACGAAGCGTGGTGTCGTTCCCATGTGCGGCATTCCTTATCACGCCGCCAACGGATACATCGCGCGAGTGCTCAAAGCCGGTCGCAAGATCGCCATCTGCGATCAGGTCGAGGATGCCATTCCGGGAAAACTTGTTCGGCGTGAAGTCACTCAGATTCTCAGTCCCGGAACTCACTTCGATGAACGAATGCTATCGGCGGAACGCAACAACTTCCTCGCCTCCGTACATCGGGTCGGTGGTGCCTACGGTATTGCCGTCGTCGATCTGACTACCGGGGACTTTAAGACGACCGAGGTGAAGGATGAAAAATCGTTGCTCGCCGAACTCGAACGGCTGCGACCGGCAGAGGTGATTCATGCTGCTGAGAACTCGGACATAGCCACGCTTCTGGGGAGTGCCTTCGCTATCCTGAATCCCCATGAAGGTTGGGTTTTTGCCCCTGAAACAGCGGTTTTTACCGTGCGTGACCATTTCAAAGTGGCCTCACTGGACGGGTTCGGACTGAGGAACCGCAATGCCGCTGTGGGTGCGGCAGGAGCGGCCCTTCATTACCTCTCACAGCACTTGAGACGCGATGTCAAACACCTGACGCATCTGACCTTTTACCAAAGCACGGACTTCCTCGCGCTCGACTCGACGACCTTGCGCAATCTGGAGATTCTTGAGCCGTTGCATCGGGATGCGCCACGCAATGCCTCGCTCTTCGGCGCGATGAATCGAACCGTGACGCCAATGGGCGCGCGGCGACTGCGGGATTGGCTGTCTCAACCGCTCGCAGCGGTGGAGTCAATCAGGCGACGCCAGGAAGCGGTTCAGTCCTTCACCGTAAACCCTTTTGTGCTGGAAAGCTTCCGCCATCACTTGAAGGAAGTTCGTGATCTTGAGCGGACATTGAGTCGTCTGAGTATTGGCACCGGCAACGCCCGTGACCTGGTGGCTTTACGCCAGGCGCTTGAACAGGTTCCCACTCTCAAGGAATCACTTTCGCAAGCTGTAAGTATTCCCGCGGATCCGTCGCTCATCAGGGAAGAACCATCAGATGATGAAGCCGTTGCGGCTGCGACATTGATTGAGCAACTCTCCGATCAACTCACCGAACTACCCGAGCTTACTTCGTTGATTTCCAGTGCGGTTGTCGATGAGCCACCGCTGACGGTCAAAGATGGCGGCATCTTTCGTGACGGTTTCGATGCCAGTCTCGATGAACTGCGCGCCGCTTCCCGCGAAGGCAAGGATTGGATTGCGCGATTGAAGCAGGATGAGATCGAGCGAACGGGAATTCAAAACCTCAAGGTCGGCTACAACTCAGTGTTCGGGTATTATCTGGAGGTTACGAAGTCCAATCTCGACAAGGTGCCGGAGACTTTCATTCGCAAGCAGACCGTTGCCAGTGGCGAACGCTTCATTACTCCCGAATTGAAGGAAATGGAGGGTAAGATCCTTGGCGCGGAGGAGAAAGCCGAGAAGATCGAATACAATCTGTTCCTGCGAATTCGCGAACAGGTCATCGGTTCGCTTCAGCAGATTCAAGGCACCGCTTCAGCGCTGGCGCAGCTTGATGTATTGGGGGGATTCGCCGAAATCGCCCATTTAAACCAGTACTGCCGTCCAGAGATCCGGGATGAAGGCGTGCTGGAGATCGTCGATGGCCGCCATCCGGTCCTCGATCTGTCACTGGTCGAGGAACGATTCGTGCCGAACGACACGCTGCTGAATATCACCGAACAGCAAATCATGCTCATTACCGGGCCGAACATGGCGGGCAAAAGCACGTTTATCCGGCAAGTGGCTCTGTTGGCACTCCTCGCTCACACTGGTTCGTTCATTCCGGCGGCTTCGGCACGGGTGGACCTGATTGACCGTATCTTCACTCGAGTTGGCGCCAGCGATGATCTGGCGCGAGGTCAATCGACGTTCATGGTGGAAATGAGCGAAACGGCCAACATTCTTAACAATGCGTCGGCTCGCAGCCTGGTGATTCTCGACGAAATCGGTCGCGGCACGAGTACGTTTGACGGGCTCAGCCTCGCATGGAGCATCGTCGAGTTCATACATAATCAGGCGGGCGCGAAGACACTTTTCGCTACCCACTACCATGAACTGACTGAACTGGCCGGCCGTCTCCCTCGTCTGCGCAATTTCAACGTGGCCGTCCGGGAATACAATGACCAGATTGTCTTCCTGCGCAAAATTGTCGAAGGCGGCACGGACAAAAGCTATGGCATCCACGTGGCGCGCATCGCCGGTGTGCCAAAGGAAGTGGTTGAGCGCGCCAAAGTGATTCTTGGCAACCTCGAGGAAAGTGAACTGACGCCGGAAGGCAATGTCAGGGCTTCCCAATCCCGCCATCGAGCCGAGCGCGACACGCTCAAGGACCTTGCGCCCAACCCGCAATTGGACTTGTTTGGTTGATTTTGCCATCCGCAATTCAGCGCATGTTCAAACCGCAACGCGATTGGCGGTCGGACTGTCCAGGCGCATTCGGGCGGCTCCCCGGAGCGTGGACGCCGACCAGACTGTTAAAAATGTAGCAGCCGAGGTGAAGAGGCTCTGATCCCATTTGTTTTTCTGAAGGAGATTGAGCCTCGTTACCTCGGCTGCTACGTCAGCGCTCAAACAGCATCGTTTCGCATAAGTCGTCGGCTATCGATGAACCTGCTTGAGTGACCCGCCACGACCAATCCGCGTCAGCGGCAGAAAAAAGGGTTTGTGATATACTTGGACGAGCTCGCGCTGATTTAATCGGGTTCGGCAATGACCCTCGATATCGCCATCGTTTTTCTGGTAATGGGAGCAACCTTCATCTTGCTCGTCAGCGAAAAGCTTTCGGCCGATCTGGTGGCGATGATGGCGCTAACGGCCTTGCTCATGGCTGGCGTGTTGGATCCACAGGAAGCGTTCCACGTCTTCGGCAATGAAGCCGTCATCACCATTGCCAGCATGTTTGTGCTCAGCGCCGGCCTGGAGCATGCCGGAGTCATTGGCAGGATCGCTCGAGTGCTTAACTCAATCTCCGGTAAGTCCGATCTCGCGGTCCTGGTCGTCACGCTGCCGATTGTGGCCGTGTTGTCGGCATTCGTGAACAACACGCCGGTTGTTGTCGTGTTTATTCCCGTCATGTTTTCGCTCGCCCGTGAACGTGGCATCAAACCATCTCGACTGCTGATACCTTTGTCCTTCGCGTCCATTGTCGGTGGCACGTGTACCTTAATCGGCACGTCCACAAACATCATCGTCAGCGCGGAAGCGGAACAGCTCGGCCAGGCGCCCTTCAGCATGTTCGAATTGTCCCGCCTCGGCGTAATCCTCGTGGCAGCCGCCATCATTTACCTGCTGTTCTTCGGAAGGAGGCTGCTGCCCGAACGCGACACCCTGGCTTCGCTTTTGCCGGAAGAAAATCAGAAGCAATATCTTACTGAAGTCATTGTGGTGGCCAGCTCGCGACTGATTGGCAAAAAGTTGGGTGAGACTGGTTTACATAAACTCAAGGAGGGTCGCATCCTGGAAATTGTGCGTTTTGGGGACTCGATGGCTTGGCCACTCGAAGAGGTGACATTGCGGCAGGGGGACCGGTTACGATTCAGCACGGTGCTGTCGTCCATGATGGAGCTGAAGAACCTGGAGGGCCTGCAGTTCCTGCCGGAGGAGAAAATGGGCCTGGCCCTGGTTGGCGCACAGAAGGCCATGCTGATGGAGTGCATTGTCGGGCCGGCCTCATCCCTGGTGGGACACACGATCAAGGAAATTGATTTGCGTCGCCGCTTCGGAGCGCTGCTGCTCGCGGTGCATCGAAAGGGCGTCAACCTGCGGCAGAAAATCGCCAACATTCGGTTGCAATACGGTGACACTCTCCTGATTGAGGGTCCGGATCACGCCATTCGTCGGGTGCGTGAAAGCGGTGACTTCCTGTTGCTGATGGATGTGCCGAGTTCGGCGACTCGTAAGCCCAAGCGATGGATTGCCATGTCCATCGTGATTCTGGTGGTGGCCCTGGCGTCCGCGAACCTGTTTCCCATTTCGGTGCTGGCCATGATGGGTGCCGCGTTGATGTTGCTGACTCGTTGCCTTGATGTGGAGGAGGCCTACAAGGCGGTCAGTTGGAAAACCTTGCTGCTGATCTGCGGCATGCTCGCTCTGGGAATGGCGATGGAAAAAACGCACGCGACTGAATATGTCGTCAACAACGGCTTCGCCGCGTTCTCGGGGCTGGGACCGTGGGCAATGATGTCACTGCTGTTTTTGTTTACCTCGCTGTTGACGCAATTCCTCACGAACAACGCCGTCGCCGTCCTGATCACTCCGCTGGCGATTCAGACCGCCACCTTACTGCACGTGGATCCACGACCGTTCATTGTCGCGGTGGCGATCGGAGCGTCCGCATGTTTTGCCAGCCCGTTAGGTTATCAGACCAACACCCTCGTCTATAGCGCGGGAGGATATCAGTTCAAGGACTTCCTCCGAGTCGGTGTCCCCCTCAATATCCTGATCTGGATTCTTGGTTCCGCGCTCATCCCATACTTCTGGCCGTTTTGATTTTGGGATCGGACCTATGGGGTAGTCAGTGCGGGCGCTTCCGCAAATTTCATTCCTGGCAACTGAAATGCGACCAGCGTTCCGAGCCCGATATCGAACCATGGCCAGAAACCGATTTGATGAAGGTGGGCAGGAAGTAGCGCATGCTTGGGTCGTTGCTGAAAGATGTGGCGGTTCCCATGCAGATGACGCTCATGACTAGCGCGGATAGTCCGGAGATTATTGCCAAAGATTTGTGCGGTCCGCCGGCCAGCCAGCGCGTGGCGATGCCCATCAGCGCGCCGATCAGAAAGGTGCCGAGGATTCCGCGGCTCAAAAGAGCGTGGGCCGGGAACCAGCCGATCAAGCCGCCTGGAAATAGACCCGCCAGTCCCCGTTTCATGGTGGAATACTGATTCGGCTGGGATTCGGTGGCAAGGGTTTAACCATCTGCTGTTGATACGGGCCGAATGGCCGGTGACAGAGGAACGCGGGAGGGGTATACCACACTCCGAATTTCCCATTCTATCAACTTTCCCTTTGTCCGTAGCGATGGTCGCGACATACCATTCGACTCACGTGTCGGACCGGACGGAAACAACCTATCACTATGAGCGCCTGCGCGCTGTTGCCTCGGGCATTATTGAGACGGGGGCGCATACGTTTCTCCTACTCGTGGCGGTGCGTTGGTTTGAAGCCGGCGCGACGGCCAAAGCAATGGTGGCTGCGGCCGGGAGTCTGGGCCTGCTCCTGAGCCCTGCGGTGGTTTCGCGCGTGGAAGCAGGAGGCTGGCGTGTTGCTCAGGCAGCGAGTGTCCTCCTTGGCATAGGTGCAGTCAGCATGGTGGTCATGGCGCTCATTCCCCAACTGGCAGTGTTTGTTGCCGGCAGCATAGTTGCGATGGCGTGTTCGTCGGCGGCAATTCCGCTGATGACACAGGTCTATCAGGAAAACTACCCCGGCAAAGAAAGAGGCAGAAGATTTTCGCGAACGATTATTCTTCGTATCGGGGCGGCGGCACTGTTTGGCGAACTGGCGGGACGGGCGTTGACTGGTCGCTTGTACCCCGGGGGCAACACTATTTATTACAGTGGACTGCTTTTTGTATTCGCGGGTGCGTTTGCCTTCAGCAGCTGGTGCATTCATCGGGTGCCATCACGACCATTGTCGAAATCGGTCGGTCGGCATCCGTTGCGGGCCCTTCGCTACGCGAAGACTGACGTCCTTTTTCGCACCACGCTCATCGCCTGGATGTTCATGGGTTTCGGCAACTTGATCATGTTTCCGATGCGGGTCGAGTACCTGGCTAATCCGGATTACGGAGTAAGAATGTATGGACAGATAATGGACGTCGGCATGATTGCCCTGCTGACGACCGTCATCCCGAATCTGACGCGGATGTCCACGAGCATGATCTGGGGGTGGTTGTTTGATCACATGAATTTCTTTGT
>CALBIE010000281.1 GCA_937893495.1 uncultured Verrucomicrobiales bacterium
AGGAGACGTGGCCATAGAATTGGCCTTTTTTCCCAGTTCTGAAAGACTGACAAAAGGGCAAACCACCATGTGCGGCGCTGCTGCGCCGCTTTCCTTGTGGTGTTCAAATTACGAAACGTGTCGAATGGAGAACCAATCGCTCCCGCACGTTCGAAGGCCGCGTTGGCGCGCCATCGATGCATGACGACCGAGTTTCATTGCACGCCCGAAAGCGACGCAGCAGCGCCGCACTCCAGGACCTGATGGAAACACACTGCACTTGATGGCATGAACTCTCAACCACTCCCATCCCCCTACCCCTGCGGGCGACAGAGGCGCTTTGTCACTCGTCGCGATTTCCTGCGGGAACTGGGCGGCGGATTTGGCGGCGCGGCGCTGACCGCGATGCTCGCCCGGGACGCGCACGCAACGACCCCATCTTTCATCTCCCGACTCCCATCTCCCGTTCACCCACCGAAGGCGAAGGCGGTCATTCAGATTTTTTGTCCCGGTGGCTTGAGCCATGTCGATACCTGGGATCATAAACCTGAACTGACCCGGCGCACGGGCACCAAGTTCGATCCAGATGGCAAGCTGCAGTTCTTTGCCTCCAAGCCCGAGAATTGCCAGGGCAGTTTCTGGCCGTTCCGGCAACACGGACAGTGTGGCAGGTGGATGAGCGATTTGTTCCCACAACTCGCCACTTGCGTCGATGACATGGCGTTCATCCATTCCATGCACAACAAAAGCGCGCTGCATGGTCCGGCCATGTTCATGATGAACAGCGGATTCATCATGCCTGGATTTCCATCAATGGGTGCGTGGGTGACCTATGGACTCGGCAGCGAGGCCGACAACCTGCCGGCGTTCGTCGTCCTGCCCGACCCGCGCGGATTGCCGCCCGGTGGCGTCATCAACTGGGGCGCCGGCTTCCTGCCCGCCGTGTATCAAGGCACGACGATGGAGACCGACCCCGAAAAGGACCCAATCGCCGACCTCTTTCCACCGAAGGAATACGCAACCCGGGGCAACGCCGGTTCGGATCGAGATTTTCTGAATCTGCTGAATCGCCGGCACGCCAGTCAACGCAGCGGAAACACCGAACTGACCGCGCGCATCTCCGCCTACGAAATGGCGGCGCGCCTGCAACTCAGCGCGCCCGAAGTCACCGAGATACGCGGCGAACCGGCCGCCACGAAATCGCTCTACCATCTGGAGCACGAGGACATCGGGCCGTTTGGTCGCCAATGCCTGCTCGCGCGTCGTCTCGTCGAGCGCGGTGTTCGCTTCGTGCAAATATTTTGCGGTGCGGAAAACACGACACAGAAAAAAATTCGTCCCAATTGGGATTCGCACGAGGACCTGGTCCGCGATCACGGTTATTGGGGTGCTGTGCTCGACACCGGGGCAGCGGCACTCATCCGCGACCTGAAATCGCGCGGCATGCTCGATGAAACGCTGATCATCTGCACCACGGAATTCGGTCGTCAACCGGCCATGCAAAGGTCAAAAGGACGCGATCACAACGCCGGTGCGTTCACCTCATGGCTGGCCGGCGGCGGCATCAAAGGCGGCGCGAGCTACGGCGAAACGGATGAACTCGGTTTCAAGGCGGTGGTCAATCCCGCCTACAGCTACGATTTGCACGCCACCGCGCTGCATCTGCTCGGTATCGACCACGAACACCTGAGCTTTTATCACAACGGCATCGAACGCCGCCTGACCGACGTGCACGGGCATGTGATTGGCGAGATAGTTGGTTAAACCTGCGTTTCCGTAGGTGAGTTTTTGTGCCCACGGATAGGCGCGGATGGACGCCGGTGAATCGCGTTCACAAGATATTCTCACGGTAGCGCGGCCATCCTCCCAGCGAGTTGTCGTGGCATCTCGCAACGTGACCTGGCAGATTCTGGCACCGGGACGGTGCCGAAACCCGCAGCCGAAGACGGCTGCGCCACGATTTACGCCCCCCGGCATCCGGGCTCCACCGCGACCTGTCATTGAACGTTCGCCTTCGATCTCCGCGCGCCGGTCTCTGATTTCTGGCATCTGCGCACTGATTACCCCGCCCTCAACCACTTCCCCCTTGTCAGGCACCGACCGCGTTTGGCATCCTTGGCCATGGCAGACATTCAGGAACTGAACGCCACCGACCAGGAGTTCTATTTGCGGGCGCCCGGCTTCTTTCCCGCGCATCGCGATTGCGCCCTCACCTACGACGACGTCACGCTGGCCACGCTTTATTCCGAGATTCTTCCGCGCGACACGCAATTGGACATCCGACTGTGCGAAGGCCTGGAGCTTCATGTTCCGATTATTTCCGCGGACATGGACACGGTCACGGAAGCCCGCATGGCCATCGCGATGGCGCACAACGGCGGGCTGGGGCTGATTCACTACAACATGACCGAGAAGGAGCAGTTGAAGCAGGTCAGCCGCGTCAAGAATCACGTTCACGGCCTCATCCAGGAACCCATCAAGGTGAATCCCGGGCAATCCATCGGCGATGTTCTCTCCATCATTGACGAGAAGAGATACTCCTTCAGCACGTTTCCGGTGGTCGATGAAAAGAACAAATTGCTCGGCCTGTTGCCCGGTAGTGTTGTGCGACCGCGTTATGCCGCCCGGATGGTGGCCGAGGCACTCACGCCACGGGAACAGGTGCTGACCATCACTCAAAAGGAATTGGGAGCAAACGCCATCGAGAGCGCAGATAAGTTTTTCGCCGAAAATCCACGCATCAACAAGCTGCTGGTGGTGGATAACGAAGACCGGTTAAAGGGGTTGTTCACATTGACCGATGTGGAAAAAATCACGCAGGAGCAGAAGGCCCAGTTCAAGCCGGCGCGTGATAGCCATTTCCGACTCATTTGCGGTGCGGCCGTGTCGGCCACTCGCGATTCGTTTGGCGACCTGGACCGGGACCGAATCCTCGGTCATATCGGGAATCTGGTGGAACGCGGCGTTGATACCATCGCGGTCTCGACGGCGCACGGTCACACCCAGGGCGTGGGCGACGCGGTTCGATTGATTCGCGCGGCGCATCCGCAATTGCCCATCATCGCCGGAAATGTCACCTCCGGCGCGGCGGTCGAATATCTGGCGGATAGCGGTGCAAACTGCATCAAGATTGGACAGGGGCCGGGCAGCATCTGCACAACCCGCGTGGTGGCGGGGGTCGGTATCCCGCAGTTGACCGCGCTTTATATCGCGGGCGAAGCGGCGAAAAAGAAAAAAATTTCCATCATCGCCGATGGCGGCATCACCAAGTCCGGCGACATCGTGAAGGCGCTGACTCTGGGCGACGCAGTGATTTGCGGGGGAATTCTCGCTGGTTGCACGGAAGCGCCCGGGCAGATCATGGAAATCAGCGGCAAGTATTATAAACAATACCGCGGCATGGGCAGTCTGGCCGCGATGTCCGCGGGTTCCGCCGCGCGCTATGGACACTCGAAAGATTCCACGCGCAAGAGCGCGGCGGAAGGAGTCGAGGCGCTTAAGGAAGTATCCGGACCGGTAGATAGCGTGTTGGGTCAACTCATCGGCGGCATCCAATCCGGCATGGGTTATCTCGGAGCGAAGACATTGCCGGAATTGCGCGACAGGGCTCGCTACATTCGTGTCAGCCCGGCCGGTCAACGCGAAGCCAGCCCACATGACATCGTTGAGTTGAAGACGGGAAATTAAAAGGGCTCCCGATTCCTGGTTTCAAATCCGGTTCTTCGGCATCTTCTGTGGAATGGAATGCAGCGGACAAAGCTCCAAATCCCAAACTCCAAACTCCACAGGCCACCACCGCTATCAAAGGGAGCGATGGAGACGGAAGCGGACGGCGCGCCAACAAAGGCGCCGCGCCGGGCGGGGGCAAAGGGCCGCGCCTTCGGCAATGGATTGCGCGATCGAACGGCGTTTGGGGCTTGAAATTTGAAGCTTCTTTGGAGTTTGGGATTTGGATCTTGAAGATTCCCGTCCTCTTACTCGCGGAAAAAATCGAAGAGCTTCAATGTCCGGGCTATCAGAACTGAAACGCCTGGTTACCCGTGCCACATTGGGGGCAACGCGAACGGTCCACGTCGTGATCATCGGTGTAAACGTAGCCACACTTCTCGCAGCGAAACACGCTGTCGTCAGTCGGTTCAGGCTCAAAATGTCGCCGCTGCCGATCCGCATACCAGGCACCGCCGCACACCGCAACGAGCGTCAGCACCAGATAAACGAGGATGAGATCGCCGAGGGCCATGAAATATTACGGGGCAACGGATTTTTCCACCGTGCCCCATTGAAACATCAGGCGTCCCCGCGTCAAAGGTTCGCCACCGGGTTTCGATTGAACGGGCGCAAACAAAAGAGCTCGCGCTATCTGCAATGCGTATTGATCCGCGGCGGTTTGCATGGGAGCTGGAATCGGACCTGCCGATTCGATCCGCGCGGAAAACACCGCACCTTGTGAATCGACGGCGACCTCGATGTAGGTCGGATTCAGCAACCCGTCGGTTTCCCATGTTTTGAGGGAGACGCCGTCCATCTTGAAACGATCTCGTAAAGCTCCTTCGATGTGTATTCGGGACTTCGTCGCAGTCAGGACATCCGTCCGGATCCGCGCGACGGCCGGAGCGAAGGCTTTTGGAGCCGTCACTGTGGAGTCGGCGGCTTGCCGTCGAACATATACGCTCAAGGCTTGTCCCAGAATGGCTACGTTTTGAGTATGCCAGTAACCCGGTTCCCGCCATTCCGGTATTTCAAAAGCCGGCGGCTCGACCGTCAACCAGGCTGGACCGGAAAAACCCTTTGCCCCGATGACAGAAAACATCGTCGGATCGCTCAGCGTGAAGTTGTCCAGAATCGAATCGCCACTTTGTGAACTGGGCAACCAGGCCACTTTCAAGTCCTTGATGGGAACCGCCGCGGCCACCGGTCGCCATTCAGCCAGAAAAAACAAACCTCCAACGTGCAGGCAAAAAATGAGACCGGCCACTGTCACCCAGCGACCCCGACTCCAGGGCGGTGCTTCTTCGAAGGACTCACTCATGGTTCGGGTTCGGTGATAAACTCGGATATCATGCGGGGCCGAGTCACCTGAAGAACTTCCTTCACACCCGCATCATTCGCCAACTCGGCGAAGTGCACCCACGTCTGACTCGACACGTTCTTGTCAACGAGAGCCAGCACTACGAGCTCCTGCTGCGCCTGGCGCGCCTTCAAAACCGCGCCGCGAAGCTGCTCTTTTAATTCCGCATCCGACAACGACTGATTCTGGAAATAGATCTGTCCGTTCCGGTCGATCGCCACCACGACTTTAGGCCCGACTACGCCCGAAACATTGCCCGATTGCGGCAGTTCAATCCGCACGCCGGGAACGGAAACGAGCATTGAATTGAGCATGAGAAAAATGACCAGGAGAAAGAACACCCCCGCGAACGGAGCCGCATCGAGTTGCCCGCGAAATATTTTGGCGTTGCGGGGAAATCTCATGTCATTCGTTGCGTCCATCGGTCGGGTCGCTCACCAAATTCACGATTTCGTTTGAGGAACGTTCCATGTCGAGCACGATCTGGTTCACGCGACTGACCAGGTAGTTGTAGGCAATGTAACAGGGCACGGCGACGGCGAGCCCGAGCGCGGTGCAAATCATTGCCTTCCACACACCGCCCGCCATCAGCGATGCATGAGCGAACTGGCCTTCCCGTTCCATCACTTCGAAAATATCGATGAACCCAAGCGCAGTGCCCAACAACCCCATCAGCGGCGCAACCTGCGCAATGGTGGCAATCACATTGAGCTTCTCCTCCAGCTTCGGGACTTCCTGCATGCCAGCTTCCTCGAGTGCTTCACGAATTCCGTCGCGGCCTCGATCACGTGCCAGCGCCGCCGCCTTCACCAACCGCGCGACCGGCCCGGGTGTCGCGTCACAAATGGAAACCGCCTCGACGACGTTTTCCCGGCGCAACACGTTTCGAACGCCGTTGAGAAACTCAGTCGAATTAATCTGCGCGCGATGATAGTGGAGCATTCGCTCCAGAAAAACGGTCAGGGCAACGGCGCTTGCCAGCATCAACAGCCACGCGACGGGTCCGCCCAGAATTAACAGCTTCGGCAGCATGGCGGCCATTATCGGCGCCGTCCGGGCAACTTCCAAGTTTCAAGTTCAGACCACCGCCGGAAACGGTCGCGACGCAAGAACGGTTTTGTTCATCCCACGGATGGCAGGGCCGGCCCACGGATGGGGACTCCAATTCTGAATCCGTGGGTCGGCCCTGCCATCCGTGGGGTGTTATCGGCAATCGGAAAACAGCGTCGGCACCGCCAAACCCATCCGTGGCGGTTTTTCGCTGACGACCGCAACCCATTCGCTATGCTTGGACCCATGGAAAATGCTGATCAACTTCGCGAACTGTTCCGGATGCAAAAATCGCTTAATGACCGCATCGGCGTGCAAACCGATGGCATGAGCGACGAGGACAAAACCAAATGGGTGCTCAACTACTGCCGGGCAATGTCGCAGGAACTGGCCGAGTTGACCGACAGCGTTCCGTGGAAATGGTGGGCCAAATATCAGAAACTAGACGAGCAGAACGCCCGGGTGGAGGTCGTGGACCTTTTCCATTTCCTCATCAGCCTGGCGCAGGTACTGGGCATGAGCGCCGATGATGTCTTTGCCGCCTACTGCAAAAAGAACGAAGTAAACTTCCAGCGACAAGACAGTGGTTACACCGAAAAGGACCACGACGACTCGAAACACATTTGAAAGCCCCCGCAATTGGTAGCAGCCGACGTAAGAAGGCTCTGATCAAAGCCGATTTCGGATAAACATTTGAGCCTCCTGACGTCGGCTG
>CALBIE010000282.1 GCA_937893495.1 uncultured Verrucomicrobiales bacterium
ATCCACGTCTCTGCGGAATGAATTCCGCGCTCCACCATATCGTTCCCGCCTGAGATGCGCGTACCAGCTCCCTGTAGTGGCCCCTTGATGATCAAATTCACCGGAGACTATCTGTCCGGAGACGATGCCCGAGACTCCTTCATCCATTCCACCAACTGGTCGCGGAGGAATCGCGTCTCACGGGCAAAAGCTTTGTTGTCGGTGTTCCAATGCTCGATGGCCCAGGGCCCGCGAAAGCCCGCCTTCCAACCGACGTCGAAGCAACGCTTGATGTCGTAGCGCGTGTGACGGTTCTGCGCGTCGAGATCATACACCTTGAAATCACAGGTCACTGCGCCGGGGAACGATTTCCTCAGGCCCTCGTAGCGGGCGTCGTCATTCCAATTGCCGGTGTCGGGTCCCGGCGCGGCATTTCGCCCGATTGCCCTTACGAGGCGCACGATGGATTCTGGATCGGATTTCATCCATCCACCGTTCTCGACCACCAGTTGCACGCCCTTTGATTCAGCGAATCGCGCGACGGCACGATGAGCTTCAAGGCTTTCTGGTTTCTCAACTGCGGCGAACTTCGGAAAATTGAATCGTATCCAACGCGCTCCGAGCGTCTTCGCCGCCTCGACCAATTGGCAGGCGTTGGCCATCGCCTTCTCCCGATCTGGGGCCTCCCTCGCGTAAAGGTTTCCGAAATCATGATTCACCTTCAGATTCGTGAAGAAGCAACCGGCTTTCTCCGCATTGCGGCGGACACGCTCCATCATTTCGCGGTCGAAGGACTCCAACCAACGCGTGTTCAAATCAATCAATTGCATGCCCAGTTCGTCGCGAACGAACTCCGGCAGATTCATCACGTTAAGAATCTTGTTCTCGCGCTGATGATTCAGTCCTCCCGTGGTGATGCCGATGGCGCCGGCGAGAGATCGTGCTCGCACCGGTTGTCCGACGGAGGTGGCATTGAACAAACCGCCGGCAAACGCGCACCCAGTCACTTGCGCGAATTTCCGTCGATTGAGCGGGCTGGTGTCGATCATGGTCGCTTTCTATCAGATACAATTGCTTTAACTTATCCGGAACCATGCCGACGAAGCGCGGCATTCATGCCGCAGGAACGCGGATTTGCCAATGGGCGCACATTGATTCCGACACGCGAAATGGTGCGTTGCGTCGAAACCAGATGCAGATGCGCGACCGCTGCTGGGAAACGGACGCTTCCGTGGAATCAATTCCGCGCTCCCGCCGCTTCATTTGCGGGGTTCCAGCTTAGTTGGGATATCATGCAATAATGCTTTTCACCACATGGCCATGAACGTCCGTCAAGCGGAAATGGCGGCCTTGAAATTTGTAGGTAAGGTGCTCATGATTGATGCCGAGCAGGTGAAGAACGGTGGCTTGAAAATCATGCACATGCACCTTGTTTTCCACCGCATTCATTCCGAGGTCGTCTGACGCTCCATAGGATATCCCGGGCTTCATTCCGCCACCGGCCATCCAGATGGTGAACGCGTAGGGGTGATGGTCCCGTCCCCAGCGTGGCCGGTTCTTGATGTCGCCCTGAATGAACGGAGTCCGACCAAATTCGCCGCCCCAGATGACCAGCGTGTCATCCAGCAATCCGCGTTGTTTCAAGTCCTTCACGAGCGCGGCGCTGGGTTGATCGGTATCGCGACATTGGGTGTAAAGTTCGGTGGTGATGCTGTTGTGCTGATCCCAACCAGCGTGCATCAACTGAACAAATCGGCTGCCACGCTCAATCAAACGGCGCGCCATCAAGCAGTTGTAGGCAAACGTACCCTGTTCCTTGACGTCCGGGCCATACATGTCCAGAACACTCTGCGGTTCGTTCGAAAAATCCGTCAATTCCGGCACGCTGCTTTGCATGCGATACGCCATTTCATATTGGGCAATGCGCGTGCTGATTTCCTGATCACCGGTCGCCTTCAGCTTCATTTCATTCACGGCGGCAACGTCATCTAGAATACCGCGCCGCATCTGGCGGCTCATTCCCTGTGGATTGGCCAGGTAAAGTACGGGGTCGCCATTGCCACGAAATTTCACACCCTGATGCCGGGTCGGGAGGAATCCGGAGCCCCAATAGAAGTCATAAAAAATCTGTCCGCACGTGGTGTTTTTGCTCACCGAGGTCATCACGACGAATCCCGGCAAATCCTCGGTCTCACGTCCCAGACCGTAACTGAGCCACGCGCCCATGGTCGGTCGCCCGGGAATTTCTCCGCCACTCAGGAAAAACGAAATGGCCGGCGCGTGATTCACCGCCTCGGTATGCATGCTTTTGATGAAGCAGAGGTCATCGGCAATCGTGGATGTAAACGGCATCAAATCACTCAACCATGCGCCGCCTTGACCGTATTGCCGGAAGGGTTCCACTGGACCAAGCATCAGTTTGCCGGTTGGATCCTTGGTCATCGTGCTGAATCGTTTTCCGGCGAAGTATTCTTCCGGCACCGGCTCGCCATGCATTTTCTGCTGGCGCGGTTTGTAGTCAAAAATGTCGGTATGAGTTGGCGCGCCATTTTGAAACAGGTAGATGACCCGCTTGGCTTTCGGGGCCGCGTGAGGAAAATCGGGCAATCCTAATCGAGGATCCGACTCGGTTGCCAAACCGTCACGGGCAAGCAACGAACCCAGCGCGGCGGCTCCAATTCCCGTGGCCGTCCTGCCGAAGAAATGCCGGCGGTTTACAGCGAGTCTCGATTCGATTGTTGGATCGTGGCTTTCCATCACTATTCCTTGGTCAGGGCTTCATCGGTATTGAGTATCCCCAGGCAAACGGCCGCCAGCGCCGCGTGTTCAATCGCGTCCAGGGACTGGTCGCTTTTCGATTCGCCGTTTTTAAGAAACAAGGCGGCCTCTTTCGCCTCCATTTTGAACTGGGCACGGCTGCGCTCGAGCCCAGTCAGCCAGATCTTCAGTTCGCGCGCATCCGGCTCGCGCGCCAGAACGAGCCGATGAGCATGGCGGAGGCGGTCGGCATCGGTGGCATGGTTGCCGGTCGCCTTGAATGTCCGCTCGGCAAGCGCCCGCGCGGCTTCTACATAGGTCACGTCGTTGAGCGTGCTCAAGGCGTGCAAAGGCGTGTTGGTGCGCGGTGTCTTGACCGAGCAAACCTGGCGGGTGGCGGAATCAAAAAACATTGTCGGGCCAATAATCCTTCGCCAGAACGTGTAGATGCTGCGGCGATAGAGCTGGTCGCCGTGATCCTGCGTGTATTTCTTTTTGCCAAACGTCGCTTCTTCCCAGATTCCATCGGGTTGATACCCGTTGACGGGTGCGCCGCCTACGGTGTCATTCAGCAGGCCGGATGCCGCCAGTGCCTGGTCGCGAATCATCCACGAGGGCATGCGAAATCGCGCCCCGCGCGCGAGCAAACGGTTCTCCGGATCGCGTTCCAGCAGTTCCGGCGTCACCGTCGAACTTCGCTGATAGGCTTCACTGGTCAAAATGACTTCGAGTAGATGTTTGACGTCCCAACCGGATTCCACGAATTCCGCCGCGAGCCAATCCAGCAATTCGGGATGCTTCGGGAATTCGCCTTGCACACCGAAGTCTTCCGCTGTTTTCACGATTCCGACGCCGAACAGCATCTGCCAGAAACGATTGACCGTGACGCGTGCCGCCAGTGGGTTGTCCTTCGCCACCAGCCATCTGGCCAGACCAAGGCGATCGGCGTTCGCTCCGGCCGGCAGGGCAGGGAGGGATGCCGGAACGGCCGCTGTCACCTTGGTGCCCGGTTTGTTGTAGAGGCCGCGCGTCAGGATGAACGTCTCGCGCGGTTTCTTGATGTCCTCCATGACCATGACCCGGGGAACCTGCTTCAAGACCGCCGCGCGCTTCTTTTTCGCGGCTTCCAATTGATTCCTGATCTTTCCAAGTTCGCTGTCCGTCGCCTGATGGGCTTCGGCAATCAGGGTCTTCTGTTTGCCCGTTCGTTTTTCAATCGGCGCATTGATGGCGGCGGCGAGAACGGCGTTGTTATTGCCGGGCACCGGCTTGGCATTTTCGGTCGCCGAAATCCGGAAGCGCCCCACGACATGTTGCTTGAATTCCGAGTCGTGTCGGAGGGTGAACGTCAGGCTGTCGTTCGTGGAAAGTTTGAGAGGTTGCTTCAATACGAACACCGCGGCGTGCTCGCGATCGACGGTGCGGCCTTCCCAGACAGCCCAGCCGGTCTTCGGGTTGCCATCGAATGCCGCGCGCGCCTTCAGGTTTCCCTGTTCAAACGTTGCCAGTGCCGAGGCGAACTTGAGCGGCTTCGCATCTTTGGCATTTGTTCGGATTTCAAACCCGGTCAAGACGAAGTTTCCCGAATCAGCCCGGGACAATCCCCCCTTGTACAAGCTCGCGTGCTTCAGCGCCTCCAGCCGGAACGCGGTAATCATTTTTCCCGTGGCCCGGGTCTCAATCGTGTAAGTGTCGTTGTCGGCCTTGGTGCCGCCCGCGAGCACGGATGCGTCGTCGAGTATCTTCAGAGTCTGCTTTTCCGCCTTGGCCGAGATGGGTTTCAACGTTTCCCATTGATCCAAATTCTGGTTTGCCAGGATTTCCTTTTCCCATTCGGTTTGTTCTGAAGCCAGTTCCCGCGTTCGGTTGTTCAACTGTGCGTTTAGCGTGGTGATGCGCCGGTCAAGGTCTCCGATCTGTTTCTGTTGCCCGCCCGTTGGTGCCTCCAGCACGGGTGGCGTTTGTGGACTACGCCCGCCGCCATCGACCGGTGTCTGGTTGAAAAAAGCGAAGAGGCTGTAGTAATCCTTCTGCGTGATCGCGTCGAATTTGTGATCGTGACAGCGGGAGCAGGTAAACGTCATTCCCAGCCAGATGGTCCCCATCGTCTCAGCCATATCCATGACATAATCCACCCGGTTTTCGTCGGGGATGCGTCCACCTTCACCGTTGATCATGTGGTTACGATTGAAACCGGTGGCGAGCTTCTGCTCAAACGTCGCATTCGGCAGCAGGTCACCGGCGAGTTGCCAGATGGTGAACTGATCCCACGGCAGGTTTTCATTGAACGCCTTGACCACCCAGTCGCGCCACGGCCACATCGTTCGTTCCATGTCTCCCTGGTAGCCGTTGGAATCCGCATAGCGCGACGCATCGAGCCAATTCCACGCCATTCGTTCACCGTAAGCGGGTTTGTCCAACACGCGGCGGACCAGACGTTTCCAGGCATCGGGTTGCTGGTCGGCGAGAAACGCGTTCACCTCGTCCGGGCCAGGCGGCAATCCGGTCAGATCAAGGTGCAACCGGCGAATCAGCGTCTGTCGTGTCGCCCGGGGTTGCGCCTTGAGTCCATCAGCCCGCAGGCGGTTGTCGATGAAGCCGTCAACCGGATGCTTCGCGCCGGGCGGTGCCTTCGGTCGCTTCACTGGTGCCAATGCCCAGTGTGGTCCCCATTTCGCGCCTTCATCGATCCATCGACGGACCTTCTCTATCTGCGCGGTCGAAAGCGAACGCCCCAGTTTCGGCGGCGGCATCTTGTCGTCCGGGTCGCCGGTCAATAACCGTTTGAGCAACTCGCTCCTGCTGCTCTGTCCGGGGAAAACCACCGCCCGACCGTCCCGGTTCAACTTGACGTTCGCCTCATCGTCGAGGCGCAAATCCGCCTTGCGCGCTTTCGGATCCGGTCCGTGACATTGAAAGCAATAATCCGACAGTAGAGGCAGAATCTCGCGCGAGAAATCAACGGTCGCGGCACTGGTCGTGCGAAGAGCGGTAATCAGGCAAAACAGGATTCCGATCATCCGCCGTCGTCCCATGCTTCGCGCGTGCAATGTTCTGGAGGACGGTATTTGACGTGCTTCGGTCATTGCGGGTTCGGCGTTCAACATCAGGCGACGATGCTTTTGACGACGTGCCCATGCACATCCGTCAGGCGAAAACGTCGTCCCTGGAATCGATAGGTCAGTCGCTCATGGTCGATGCCCAGCAGGTGAAGCAGCGTCGCGTGAAAATCGTGAATGTGAACGCCGTTCTCGGCGATGTTGTAACAATAATCGTCCGTTGCACCGTAAGACGTGCCACTCTTAACCCCGCCGCCCGCCATCCAGACCGTGAAACAGCGAGGGTGGTGATCGCGTCCGAAACTATTCGCGGTCAGTTTGCCCTGGCAATAGCTGGTGCGCCCGAATTCGCCGCCCCAGATGATCAGCGTGTCGTCGAGCATTCCGCGGCGTTTCAAATCTTTGATGAGCGCGGCGGCGGGTTGATCGATTTCCTTCGTCTGGCGAGGCAGCGCTACGGGCAAACCACCGTGATGATCCCAGCCCGGATGATAAAGCTGAATGAACTTCACGCCTCGCTCGGCCAGACGACGCGCGAGCAGACAGTTGGCCGCGAAGGTTCCCGGCTTCTCGACATCCGGACCGTAATCCGCCATGACCTCTTTCGATTCTCCGGTCATCTCTACGACTTCCGGCACGGAAGCCTGCATGCGAAACGCCATCTCGTACTGGGCGATGCGCGCCTCAATTTCAGCGTCACCCGTTTCCTCAAACTGAATCTGATGCAGTTCATTGAGTCGATCCAGCATTGAGCGCCGGCTCCGGGTATCAATGCCATTCGGATTGTTCAAGTAGAGAACCGGGTCGGTTGCGGAGCGAAAAAGCACGCCTTGAAAACGGGATGGCAGAAAACCGTTGCCCCACATTCGCGCGCCGAGTGGCTGACCTCCCTTGCCCTTGGTTTTCAGCACGACGAACGTTGGCAGATTTTCATTCTCCGCACCCAGGCCATAGTGCATCCACGCACCGATACTGGGGCGCCCGGGGAACTGTGAACCCGTCTGCATGAACGTCACGCCGGGTCCGTGATTGATCGCCTCCGTGAACATTGACTTCACGAAGCAAATATCGTCAGCAAGTTTAGCCGTGTGTGGCAGCAAATCGCTGAGCCACGCGCCGCCTTGTCCGTGCTGCTTGAACTTGAACGGCGATCCCGCCAATGGAAGACTCGCCTGATTGCCCGACATTCCTGTCAGTCGCTGTCCCTTGCGCACGGAATCCGGCAATTCAACGCCGTGCTGTTCGTTGAGCAGGGGTTTGTAATCAAACAGGTCTATCTGCGATGGCGCTCCACTCATGAACAAGTAGATCACGCGCTTCGCCTTCGCGGGGAAATGCTGTGCGCCCAGCACGCCGGCGTCCGTCGTTTTCGCGCCGGCCGAGGATGCCATCAGGTCCGCGAGCGCAATGCCGCCAAGCCCCATGCCGAACTGGCTCAGAAACCGTCGCCGGCTCAGGCCGAACTGGGAGTCGTATCCGGTGCAGGTTCGGGGGACGGTCATATGATTATTTGATAGCTTCATACTTGGACTGGCAATGTGACAATGTCCGTCGAACAAAACACTTTCGCAATATTCCTCCGTCCGGCGCGGCGATTGGCCAAATTGCGGGGAGCACAGCCGGCCCGGCTGTCCATTCCGGCGGCTCGCCGGAATGAACCTTGCGCGTTGTGAATCCCTGATGTTCCGGATCGGAAAACAACTCCGCGCACCCCGAGTGATTTTGGCGAGCCGCCAAAATCGACAGGCCAGCGGCCTGTACTCCCCGGTTCGTGGTGGGCAGTTGAGATAACTTTCTCATGATCGCGATGCGTCATCGCTTCATCACGCACTCGTCGTGGCTGAACATTGCGGTGGCGACGACGTTTAATGCCGCCAGTCGGACGACGTCGATTTTGTCCGGCACTTTTGCCTGCCCGATTTTCAGGAATTCCCGGGCATGGGCAGGTTGGCCATTGAATAGTTGGACCTGCTCATCGAACAACTCGTTCAATACACGCTTTTCGCGCTCGTTCGGCCGGCGGCTCGTCAGCAATCGGAAGATTCGTTCGCACGCAGCCTTCGCGTCGCCGTTGGCTTCCCGCCAGACCCGCTCGGCGAGTTTGCGGGCGGCCTCCACAAACTGCGGGTCGTTCATGAACACAAACGCCTGCAACGGCGTCGCCGTCGTATCGCGCCCCACGGAACACACATCCCTTCGCGCGGCATCCAGCGCCATCATCACCGGCGCGGGCGCGGTTCGCTTCCAATACGTGTAAAGACTTCGGCGATACAGTCCGTCTCCAGAATCTGGCTTCGTCGGCTTGAACGCTTCCGCAACTTCGTAAGGCCGGACGGATGGCCCGCCAATCTTCGGTACCAGCAGGCCGCTGACCATCAAGGCATTGTCGCGCAGCATCTCGGCCTGCAATCGGTTACGTGGACTTCGTCCCAGCCATTTGTTTTCAGGATCGACTGTCATCAATTCTGCGTCCGCGATTTCGCGTTGCCGATAGACCGTCGAAGTCACCATCAGCCGGACGAGCCGCTTCACATTCCAATCGTGCGCTATGAAATCAGCCGCCAACCAGTCGAGCAGTTCCGGATGACTTGGCAGAGCGCCTTGACTGCCGAAATCGTTGGCGGTCTTGACCAGCCCGGCACCGAATATCATTTGCCAATAACGATTCACCGTCACTCGAGCGGTGAGCGGATTCTCTCGATTCGTCACCCAGCGCGCCAACCCGAGTCGATCGCGAGGAGTATTCGCGGGGAAGGGTGGTAGCGCCACCGGCGTGGTTGCCATGACCGGTTGCGTTTTCGCATCATAAGCGCCGCGACGCAGTAGGTAGGTCGGACGTTTCGCCGCCATTTCGCGCATCACCATGATTTCCGGAATCTGATCCAGAAGCGTCGAGTTTTTCGCGCGAATCGCCATCAGCATCGCCCGCGCGTCCCGGGTTGGGGTGTCAATGGCCGCGACAAAGTAGTCACGCAACGCCTTCGAATCATTTGGTTGCGCGAGGACTCTCGCGAGAGTCCCGGGTCCGTGCAGTTCGGCAATTTCCAGTTCGCTCAAGGCTCGTTCAAAGACCTTGAACTCATCCACCATCCCGCCTTTGAATCCGCGATCGCGAAAGCGGGCGCCGATGGTGATGTGATCTCCTCCACCACCAGTGATCTGTTTGTTAAGGTTGTCCCGGACAATTTCGGTTTCGATGGGCTTTCCATCCACAAACAGCTTCAATCCATTGGCACGGCTGGAGCCGTCGTAAGACATCGTGACGTGCGTCCATTGATTCGTGGGTAATGCCTGCTTCGCCTGCACGCGGATGGCGTTACCCGGATAAAAGTGGATCAGCGCGGCGCTCAACCGTCCGTCTTCGAGCAGCAATTCGTATCCCCGACTGCCAGCGTCTGTCCAGGCGCGGGAGCGATGAAAAATGACGCTGCGTTCGAACGTCTCGGGAGTGTTCAGCCAGAGCGCAATGGTGAATGGTTCGTTGCGATTGAAGTTGCCAATCTTCAGCTTCACCTCGTCGTCGCCGGTCAGTTGTACGGCATTGCCAAAGCGCCCCTTGACCAGTTGGTTGGCGGCGGGACTTGTTGCCGGGGTATTGGGACCGACCGTGTTCTCGAATTGTCCCCCGGTATTTGACTCAAAATCGAAATGTCCAATCAGGTCGGGTATCTCCGACTGGCGACTGCCGGAATGCATCCACTGCCTGAATCGTTCCGCCGCCGATGTTTCAGCGGATGCCAATGCGGTTTCGGCCGCGGCGATTTCCTTCTCATTCGCAGCAAGCTGAGTTCGGTGCGCGTCGGTCTTCAACAAAAGCGTCGGAGTTGGAACGGAAGGCGTGAAGAACGAGTACAACCCCGCTTCGTCGATGTTATCGAAGAACGCCGAGAACTGGTAGTATTCCTCCTGCGTGAAGGGATCATACTTGTGATCGTGACAGCGCATGCACTCGACGGTGAGGCCCAGGATGGCCGTGCCGAAAGTCTGAGTCCGGTCGGCTACGTATTCGATGCGGAACTCTTCCGGCACACTGCCTCCTTCGACCTTCTGCGGATGCAGACGATTGAAGGTCGTCGCCAGGATTTGTTCATCCGTTGCGTTGGGCAATAAATCTCCAGCAAGTTGCTCGGTGATGAATTGATCATAAGGCATGTTGCCGTTGAACGCCTTGATCACCCAGTCGCGCCATGGCCAGACGAAGCGGTCACGGTCCACCTGATAACCGTAAGTATCCGAGAACCGGGCTACATCCATCCATTCAGTGGCCATGCGCTCACCGTAGGAATCACGCGAAAGGTAATCGTCCACCATCCTCTCGAACGCCTTGGGTGACGAGTCGTTCAGGAATCGATCAATCTCCGCCAGCGTCGGTGGCAGGCCGGTGATGTCAAAGGCCATCCGACGAATGAGTTTCTCCTTTCGCGCTTCCGGAGCGAAACCAAATCCGTCTTTTTGAAGTCGTGTGAGGACGAACGAATCAATCGGAGTTCGAATCTGCCCCGCGTCCCGTTGAACCGCCGGGACCGGAGGCGCTTCAATTCGGCGAAAGGCCCAATGCAATTCATAGTTTGCGCCGGCCTCAATCCACGCCTTAAGCAACTCCTTCTCACGCGGAGACAGCGGGTTCTTCTTTTCCGGCGGCGGCATCATGTCGTCGGCGTCTGAAGTAAAAATGCGCTTCACCACCTCGCTGGCCGCTGAGTTACCGGGAACAATGGGAGTGGCCTTATCGTGCTTGCGGACGGCGTCCTCCCGCAAATCCAATCGCAACCCGGCTTTCTGCTTGGCCCGGTCCGGTCCATGGCAGGCAAAGCACTTGTCGGACAGAATCGGCCGGATATCACGGGTAAAGTTGATATCCGCCGCGTCTGCCGCCAGCGCCGTCGCCAAGGCCAATCCCGTTACCAAACGAATCATTCCAGTGATATTGACGCACGCGAGCGTTCTGAACATGGAAAACTCTGCAAAATTATACGGAAGATTCTGCCGGAGCGTCGGCATCCAGCACGGCGCGATCCAGAGGTAGCTGGCGAACCGGGCCGTGCCGGAGGCCAGCGCTCTTCATTCGATCCTGAAAAAAGCGGCGGTAAGGGTATTCAGCCAAACCGTAGCAGCCGACGTAAGGAGGCTCATTTATCTTCTGGAGAACAAGTAAGATCAGAGCCTCGTCACCTCGGCTGCTACATTTTTGGCGGGCGGCTACTCCCCGATGTCCGCCTGATAACGGGCGGCGATGGATTTCAATCGCATTAAGGTTTTCAGGTCGGCATCTAACCGCTGGAATTGGTGTCGCCGTAATTCGGAATCGAAAAACAACGATTGCTGGATGGCATCGTTTTTTCGGTGTCCGTTGCTGCTACTTTTTGCCTTTCAACTGGTTGAGTTCCAGCAGGATATCGAGCTGGTTTTCGAGGGGATTACGTGACGCTTTTTTTGGCGGAACAGGTTCGGGTCTCTGCGGGTTTGAAAGCAGTTCTTCCACGAGGCGTTCGACGTCTTTTTCCGATTTCAATTCCCTTAACTGACGTTTTTGTTCCTTGCTGTCGCCATCAATAGACTGGAGGTGAAGCATGAGGGCTTCAAGTTTCTTGAAGCGGGACGCTTCAGTCTGCGCCAATGCATAGCCCTTGATCACGCGAAAGCATTCCAACTCGTCTCGGCCGATGACATATTCTGCGATCCGGGAATAGGGATCGTTCCAATCAGATAAATCCGGAACACTTTCGCTGGGGCGCTCTTTGCGTCCTTCCATCCTGCTTTCGCTCAGATTGATGTCATTGACCCGGCTTGGGCTTTCGTCATTGGGTGTCGCCTGAAGTATTTCGACTTCTCGTGGCGCGGGTGCCTCAACCGCCGTCTCTCCGCCCCCGAAAAGGGCGTGGAATAGATCCCTTGCCTTTTCCAAGGCGCCAGCTACTTCGGGAGCAATTGCTGATTCCGGAGGGCGAACTGGCATCAATCCCATGCCGCAGTGGCGACATTTGCCCGGGCTCCGTTCACGAACCTCTTCAAAATCACTCGGACACGTCCAGACAATCGGCGCGGATAAAACAATTCGCTCCGTCGAGTTGTCGGCGAAGAGGACTGTTCTGGCACCGCCGTGCGGTTCCGATTCGTGGGCGAGTATCATATTGAAACTGCCACTCACCAGGTGAGCCATTCTGATTGGACTTCCATCCCGCTGCGAGGACAGGGAAATAGTATAAGGTTTTCCGGTGATGGGGCAATTCAGCGCTTCCTGACCCAATCCGTAAGCCTCGAGAACACGTGCAATATTGTCTGCCGACGGAAACCGCCGGTTTTCATCTGCGTATGTTGAGATCGCCATTCCGATCTGTTTCAGGTGATACTGGCAGACCGCTTGTTTGGCGTGTTCTCGGGCAGTCATTTTCATCGGCACCGTCACCAGCGCTCCAATCAGCGCCCCGACGGCGATCAGACCACTTCCCGGAAGCTGAGGATTCCCGATTGCAATGGCAAACGGATAGGCCCAAAAGCTGCGACGAATGCGGGGCAACGATTCCTGCCCACCAATCTCCTTCAAGGCACCGGCTCGCCGAACCAGGCTCGGATGGGTGCCTGACAAGTGAGCCAGAGTCATGAAGAATCCACTCTCGTCTTTGCGCTGCTCGATGAAACGATCCGGATCAGCCTTGCCGCCATATCCCTTGCCTGCCGCCAGAATCATCATTCCTCGCAGTGCGGCAGTCTTGTTCCCGGCCGCCTCGTGTCCACATCGATCCGCGCTGTACTCACAGGCGCGGGACCACGCACCTCCCAATAGCGGCACGAACAGGGAAGGGAGCAACCATACGCGCTTGCGAAGGTGGCCGAGCGCCAGATGACCGAGTTCGTGCCCCAACAGAAACCGAATTTCATCGTCCCCGGTGCAGGCTTCGAGCAGATCGCTGTATAGAATCACAAAATCTCGTCCGAGCAGGCGCGTTGCAAAGGCGTTTAATGTCCCCCCGGCTTGCGCCACATACACGGCGGGCATCGATTTCATCCCGAACCGACCAGCCACTTCGGTGACCAGATCATTTAATTGCGGATACTGATTCTCAGTGACGCGAATGGCGTTTCCTCTGAGATAACCCAGAAATATCCCCAGCAATAGCGAACGCGTCAGTGCAATCGCTCCTCCGATAACGGCCAATACAACCACGGCAATCGCCAGGCCGGCCCATTGACCTGCCCAAATGGCGGCGGCGGCGGCCAGGGTGTAGAACGCCACGGTTGCGAAGATCATGCTTCGCTGGAGGAATCGTTCTCGTTTGGTGCGGCATTGTTCGACGGTTCCTTTGCACGTCTGATCGACTTGGTTCGGCTTCCCGGGAGGAGAATCGTCGGCGTTCTGATCCTTCGGCATAAAGCCATAGACCACCAGTGATGCAAGTCCGCCAAACATCCCGTAACCGAGCACGCCTCCTATAAACCCTCCCGGCACTTTTCCATTCGTGGCAAGATTGAGGGCGAGAAACACCCCGCCGCCACAGAAACCAACCACGTTTACCACTTTGGCCTTCTGTTTGTTCGTCATATGATTTCCTTTTTCCCATCCAGTTGATACGCGGAGCTGTGTTCATGGATATCGGACCGGAATCCGCAGCTTGGCGCTTCGCAATGATTGATTCTGGTGGGAACGATGATGCCGAATTACCACACGCCCAAATAGGGGTGTCAAGAAAGGGTTGAGCCAAGCCTATCGGACTACAGGAGGAGAGCAGCAACGACGATGCGGAGCAGCCAATTTCAACCACGTTAACCTTCCTTCGATTTCAAAGTCGTTGACCAGCGCGACGTGGCCGGCGCTACTCCTCCGGTCCTGAATAGCGGCGGTGCGGGCTTTCAGGCAAGCCGTAGTAAGGAGGCTCATTT
>CALBIE010000283.1 GCA_937893495.1 uncultured Verrucomicrobiales bacterium
ATGGTAGAAAATTGGCCACCCCTTTGCCGGAGGAAAAAGCAGACCGATAAGCATTGCCACTGTCATGAATTTCCAGCAACGAATCCATGATTTGGTAAAGCCCAGCGGAAATCCACCGAAGGCTTCCAGCAGCAGACGTTCGCGCGGTTTGAGCCATTTGAGCGTCCGCCTTTCAACAAAACCGAAGTCCTGTTCAAAGGGTATTGGAGCGAGAAACTCACGTTGCGAAATCGCGTCGGTGATCTCCGTCTCTCCCAACGCGCGATCACCCGAGTTGGTCAGCGAATCGTTCGCCAGGGCTGGCAGGTAGCCATTCTCCATCTCGTCGATATCGTCAGACTTCCTGCCAGGTGATGTGGGAAACGTCAGTTCAGTGTAAACGACCTGTTTACGCAGGACCGATTGCGCCGGTTTCAGTTGCGTGAGGATGAGGGCAATGGGCGCAAGGAAAAGCCAGTTGACGTCTCCAACAGGATTGACGAATCGCTCCAGTCCTGCAGCCAGCCAGCCAGCCGGGAACAACAGGTTGACCCAGCTCGCCATTTGCTGCAGCGGACTGGTGAGATGTTCCGGGAGCGCGCCCCGGCCGGCAGCCAGCAGGATGGGGGTGCTGCAAAAAACGAGACCGAGCAGCGCGCAAAGCCAGAGCGGTGTGTGCGCAGAAAAGACGGCGTTCAACGTGTGGGATACTCGCCATTGCAACAGGGAGAAAGTGGCAAGAGCGACGTAGTGAACGGATGTCAGGGAATGGTTTTGGGCGATGGCCAGTCCAAGAATCAGCGCATCAAAGATTCGCCATCGCGCGGCGAGACAGATGCCGTGCCAGTGCCAGTCAAAGATGGTTTCATCGGCGATGGGAAGATTTTCCAGTGCGGGCCGTTCGCCCGTGCTGCCGTGTATCTGCGAAAATATCAGCGTGGCCCCCAGCAGGCTCAAGCCGGTAAACCACATCGTCACGACGGCGATCTGCAAATCGATGCCGGCCTGCAACTCGCGCGCACCCGAGATGATTGCCCAGATCATCAATAAGGGGAAAACTCGGACAAACGGAGTCAGTCGTTTTCCCCACGATGGTTTGCGGGCATTCCGCCACTTCTCGCGGCTCGCAAAGTTCTCGTTCACCACGTCGATGACGCGTCGCCGCAGCCGCTTCTCAAACGCGGGTGAGTGCAATTTCACTGCCCGTCCTCCCGCAATTTGCGGAACAGGTCTTCGAGGAAATTATCGCCGGTGCCGACTTGGGAGCGCAGGTTGGCGACGGTGTCGAACGCCCTCAGTTCGCCATCGTGCAGGACGCAGATGCGGTCGGCGAATCGCTCGGCGAGGTCGAGGAGTTGGGTGGTGTAGATAATCGTTGCGCCGTTCTTGACGGCTTCCCGCGCGCTCGACTTGAAGACGTTGATGCCCTGCGGATCCATCCCGGAGGCGAAGGGTTCGTCGAGCAACCAGACCTCCGGATTGACCGCGATGAGTCCGGCGAGCGCGGCCTTGTAGGTCTGGCCGCGGGAAAGAAACTCGATGGGCGTCGCCGCGTGCGGCACGAGGTCAAACTCGCGGAGCAGTTCGAGAACTTTTTCCTCTACGCCTGATTGGTCCGCCTCGTAAAGGCGCAGGACAATGCCCAGATTGCGGAGAATGGATTGACCCCAGAAAACGGAGGGAAAATCGGGCAGAAAAAAGAACCGGCGACGCAGGTCGAGCCGGTCGCGGCGCAGTGGCTGATCGTCGTAGTAGATGTCGCCGTCATCCGGCGATGCAATGGCGGCGAGGCAGCGGAGCAGGGTGGTCTTGCCCGCGCCGTTCGAGCCGAGCACGGCGACAATCTGTCCGGGCGCGATTTCCAGCGTGACCTTGTTGAGCGCGACGACGCGTTTGTATCGCTTGGAGACGCCGCGCAGTTCGGTTTTCATGCCACCCCGGTTCGGGTCGTTGCTAATCGACGATCTTCAGGACGCGGTTGTTGTAGCTGTCGGTGATGAACAGCGTGCCGTCCTTGTGAACCGTCACGCCGTGTGGTCGCGCCAATCCGATTTTGAGCGGATCGCCCGGAACGCCCTCGGGTCCGCGTTTGCCGTTGCCGGCTACGCGAATGATCTTTCCGGTGGCGGGAATGTATTTGCGAATCAGGTTGTTCTCCGCGTCGGCGATGATGACGTTATCTTCCAGGTCGATGCAGATGTGTTTGGGGCCGTTCATTGTTGCCTCGATTGCCGGTCCGCCATCGCCGGTCGCGCCTTTCTTCCCGGCGGCATTCACGACGGTGTAAATCCGGCCATTCGGTTTCACGACCCGCAGGGCGTGGCCGCCGCGTTCGAGAATATAGACATTGCCCTTGCGGTCGGCGGCGACGGCACGGGGATCAACCAGCGGCGATTTGGCGGCGATGGCGCCTTCTTCGGGGCGTCCCTTTTGTCCATTGCCGGCGAACGCGTGGACGGTTCCGGCCTTCAGATTGAGATAGCGGATGCGGCGATTGTGGAGGTCAGCCATGTAGAGGCGCTCATCTTTGAAATCGAGCGTTGCGCAATAGATGCCGCCGAGCACCGCCTTGGTCGCATCGCCACCGTCCCCGCTGAAACCCTTGTCGCCGGTTCCGGCCACCGTGGTGACTTCCAGTGAATCGGCCGCGAGCTTGCGGATGCGATTGTTCCAGGTGTCGGCGAGATAAATGGTTCCGTCGGTCGTAATTGCCAGGTTGTGCATGCCGTTGAAAACCGCGTCGAGCGCCGGGCCGTGATCGCCGCCGTAACCCTTCTCGCCGGAGCCGCCGATGACGCGCACGAATCCCTTCTGGTCCATCCGCAGCAGGCGATTGCCTGAGCCCATCTCGGCGATGACCATGTTACCGGCCGGATCAAAATCCACCGCAAAGGGTTCGAGTAGCTTGATGTCCTTCGCCGGAGCGTTGTCAGCCTTGCTGCCTGTGCCGGCAACGAGAACGATTCTGGCGGCATCGACGGGTTGCAAACCGGCAGTTGTGACGACGATGGCGGATATTATGTAGTGAAGGTGGGATTTCATGGGTCAACGGTTTTTCTCGCGAGAGAGTAGGGTAGCCCGAGTCGTGTCGCCAATCTGAAAAACTGGCGGAAAATGGCGTGGACCGGTTGGATGCGTCGCTGAAATTGCTGTTGGCGCTCATCGCGGGCAACTGAAGTCTCACGCATTTGGGCAAAGGCAGGAGGTTTTCCTTCCAAATCGCAGCGTTGGCGGTTAAAAACGCGGGCCGAAAGTTTCCGTTTGCCGCGAAATGAAAATTGCCATCATAGGGTTGGGATATGTCGGATTGCCACTGGGTCTCCAGTTTGCGCGATCCGGAGTCGAAGTGCTCGGACTCGACATTGATTCGCGAAAGATTGACGCGCTCAATGCCGGCAAGAGTTACATCGAGCACATCCCGTCGGAATCGGTGAGGGAACAGGTCGATGCCGGCCGGTTTTCCGCGTCCACGGATTTCTCCCGGGTTAAGGAGGTTTATGGCGCGTTGATCGCCGTGCCGACGCCACTGAATAAGAATCGTGAACCGGATATTTCGTACGTGCTCAAATCGGGCGAGGCGATTGCACCACATATTCCGAAAGGTCTCGTCGTGATACTGGAATCGACGACTTATCCGGGGACAACCGATGAAGAGTTGCGCGCGGTACTGGAAAAGGGTTCCGGTCTGAAGGCCGGCGAGGATTTTCACCTGGCCTATTCACCTGAACGCGAGGACCCCGGCAACCCGGACAGCCGAGTGCATTACATTCCCAAGGTCGTTGGTGGGCTGACGCCGGCCTGTCTCGCGAAAGCGGTGGAGCTTTACAGTAAAGGTATCAAGACCATTGTTCCGGTTTCATCGTGTCGGGCGGCCGAGGCGACCAAGCTGCTCGAGAACATTTTCCGGAGCGTCAACATAGCCTTGGTGAATGAACTCAAACAAGTCTATGCCGCGATGGGGATCGATGTCTGGGAGGTGATTAACGCGGCCAAAACCAAGCCATTTGGATTCATGCCCTTTTATCCCGGACCGGGACTGGGCGGACACTGTATCCCCATTGACCCGTTCTACCTGACGTGGAAAGCGCGGGAGTTCGGGCAGACGACCAAGTTCATCGAATTGGCGGGCGAGGTGAACACCGAGATGCCGATGTACGTAGTGCATCAAACCGTCGAGGCCCTGAACTCTCACAAGAAATCCATCAACGGCAGCCGCATACTGATACTCGGCCTCGCGTATAAACCCAACGTGGATGATGATCGGGAATCACCCAGTTACATTCTGCTCGATTTGTTCAAGTCAAGGGGCGGGGAGATGTCCTATTACGATCCCCATGTGCCCGAGATTCGGCCCAACCGCGAGCATCCACATTGGGCGGGAACCAAATGCGTGGAATGGTCGCGGGAAAACATTTCCAGCTATGACGTCGTGATCATCGCTACGGACCACCAGCGCGTGAACTACGCCGAGTTGGGCGAATGGTCCCCGCTGATCGTGGATACTCGGAATGCGATGGGTGGCATCAAAACAACTCCCGGCAAAGTGTGGAAAGCATAGTGTCGGACGATTAAAAACATGTCTGCATTTGAGAAACTGAAAGAAGAACTGAGACGCGACCCAAAGCGCTGGCTCGTGACTGGTTCGGCGGGTTTCATCGGATCGAATCTCGTTGAGGCGTTGCTTAAGCTGGATCAGGAAGTCATTGGGTTGGATAATTTTTCGACCGGATTCAAGAAGAACATCGAGCGGTTGAAAGCCCGGGTAAACGCTGGCCAATGGGCGCGGTATTCCTTTCTTGAGGGCGACATTCGTCTCAAGAACATTTGTCGGCAAGGATGCGAGGATGCTGATTATGTTCTGCACCAGGCCGCTCTGGGTTCGGTGCCGAGGTCGGTGGCTGATCCGAACACGTCCAATGAATCCAATGTGACGGGGTTTCTGAACATGCTTGTGGCCGCGCGCGATGCGAATGTGAAACGGTTCGTCTATGCCAGCAGCAGTTCGGTTTATGGCGATCATCCCGACCTGCCCAAGGTCGAGGACAAGATTGGCAATGTGCTCTCGCCCTACGCCGCTACCAAGAAGTTCAACGAGATTTACGCCGATGTGTTCGCCCGCACATACGATTTCAAGACCGTTGGATTGCGCTACTTCAACGTGTTCGGTCCGAGACAGGATCCGGACGGCTCCTACGCGGCGGTGATTCCGAAATGGGTTGCCGCGGTCATCAAACAGGAAGAGGTCTTCATTAATGGCGACGGCGAGACGAGCCGGGATTTCTGCTATATCGAAAACGTAGTGCAGGCAAATCTGTTATCCGCGACGACGAAAAACGACGACGCGTTGAATCAGGCCTACAACGTCGCGGTCGGCGGACAAACGACTTTGAATGAGCTATACAAATTGATTCTCGATGGCCTGCGCAATCGTGATTCCTCCATTCCTGAACAGAAACCAACCTACCGGGATTTCCGCGTCGGCGACGTGCGCCACTCCCTGGCCGACATCAGCAAGGCGAAGAAACTGCTTGGCTATGAACCGTCCCATTCCATCAAACAGGGAATGGATCTCGCGCTGGATTGGTATCGCGAAAATGTTTGAGCGCGAAGCTTTTCGATCCGGCACGGGTAACCCAGCGATTCCGATGTGTGTCGCGCAGCAGTGTTTATGAGTTCCGAAGCAGAAAATAAACGACCCGCCGAAGATGGCGAGTCAACCGGCGATCCGTTGGTGTCGATCATTGTGCCTTGCTACAATCGGGAGGGCTTTCTGCGCGCGACGGTGGAGACGTGCCTCAGGCAAACGTATCGTAACATTGAGGTGGTGATTGCCGATGATTGCAGCCAGGACGAGAGCGTTAAATTGGCGGAGCAGTTGGTGGCGGAGGATTCGCGCGTTCGCCTGATCAAGCGTGAAAAGAACGGGGGGGTCGCCCAAGCCTTCAACACCGGTTTTAACAATGCCCGTGGCGAGTTCATGACCCGCCTCGCGGCTGATGATTTGTTTGAGGAAAACGCGGTTGAATTGATGCTGCGCTTTTTGCAGAAACATCCGGAAGCCGGCTTGACCTATTGCGATTGTAAGATTGTCAATCTCGACAACGAGGTGGTGGGCACCAAGATCACCACGGAAGTGGCTCCGGGCACCAGGAATTTTCCACCGGATTGCTCCATCTTTGTGTGCCTGTTCTGGCGTCGGGAGGTGTGGGAAAAGGTCGGGCAGTTCAACCCGACGTTTCGCTTGTGTGAGGATTATGAGTGGGCCGTGCGGGTCTTGCAGCAATTCAACATCATCAAGTGTCCGGGGCAGCCGTTGCGCTATGTGCAGCATGAGGAACAGATCTCTCGCGTGTCGCTGCCGCGCGAGGAAATCATGGGCGCGGAGATCTACGCGCAATATGCGCCGAGCATCTGGATGGGTCGCAAGGTGGTTGGTAACGGGCATTACAACGCGGCGTTTGTCCATGAGGAACGCAAATGTCCGGGGCAGGCGTTCAAGCACCTTTTGATTTCGGCGTGGTACTGGCCGTTCTCATTCAGACCTTACAAATCGCTCGTGGGTCTCTGCCTCAGAGTTCTGACCGGGCGTTTCGGCAGCGGTACACCGACCCAATCCGGATAAGGCGCCAGTAACGATGGACATCGAAACACCACCAACAACATTGGCTTCTCGCGAGCGGATCATCCGTCCGCGAAAGGGGTTGGTCGCGATCGATTTCGAGGAACTCTGGCGCTACCGCGAGTTGTTTGTTTTCCTTGCCTGGCGTGACATCCTTGTTCGCTACAAGCAGACTTACATCGGCATCGCCTGGGCGGTGGTTCAGCCATTCCTGACCATGGTGGTGTTCACCGTCGTCTTTGGGATACTGGCCGGCCAGTCGGAAAAACAGGGGATTCCGTTTCCCGAGTACGCCGTCATGACGCTGGCCGCGTTGTTGCCGTGGCAGTTCTTTTCCAACGCCATGCGCGAGACGAGTAACTCGGTCATTGGCAACGCGCAGATGATTTCCAAGATCTATTTTCCCCGACTGATCGTGCCGTCCAGCGCCGTGTTGAGCGGGACTGCGGATTTCCTGATTGGGTTCGTTATCCTGCTGGGGATCATGTTGTGGGCCGGTGTAGCCATTACGGCCAAGCTGTTGCTGCTGCCTTTCTTTTTCATTCTCGCCTTCTTTGCCGCCTTCGGTGTCGGGCTTTGGTTGAGTGCGCTGAACGTGAAATATCGCGACGTGAAATACATCGTGCCATTCATGACGCAAATGGGTCTCTACATCAGTCCGGTGGGTTTTGTCACCACCATCGTCCCGTGGAACTGGCGGGTGTGGTATGACCTCAACCCCATGGTGGTCGTGATTGATGGATTTCGGTGGTGCGTCCTGGGGGCGGACCGCTATGAGCCGCTCTGGCCAATGCTTTGGGTCAGCACCGTTCTGGTGTTCGTGCTGGTCGCATCAGGAGCGCTGTTCTTCCGCAGTTCAGAAAAAACCTTTGCCGACGTTATTTGATTCATGGCCGACCCGATTATATCTGTCCACGGTTTGGGAAAGGAATACCGGTTGGGCGCGACGCTGCAACACGACACGTTGCGCGACCAGATTGCGCATGGGTTTCAGCGCGTGTTTGGCAAAGGCGCGAAGGAAAAGCGCGAGGTGGAATCATTCTGGGCTTTGAAGGATGTATCCTTTGATGTTCAACCCGGCGAAGCAATCGGAATCATCGGGCGAAATGGCGCGGGGAAATCAACCATGCTGAAAGTGTTGAGCCAGATTACCGAGCCGACCGAGGGGGAAATCCGTGTTCGTGGCCGCCTGGCCAGCCTGCTCGAAGTGGGGACGGGTTTTCATCCGGAATTGTCGGGGCGGGAAAATATTTTTCTCAACGGGGTGATTCTCGGCATGACCAAGGCCGAGGTGCGTTCCAAGTTTGATGAAATCGTCGCGTTTGCCGAGGTGGAGAAATTCTTGGATACACCGGTGAAGCGCTACTCATCCGGCATGTATGTGCGCCTGGCGTTCGCCGTGGCGGCGCACCTGCAACCAGAGATTCTGGTGGTGGACGAGGTGCTTGCTGTGGGCGATGCCAATTTCCAGAACAAGTGTCTGGGCAAGATGGGGGATGTGGCGCGAAGTGGTGGGCGTACGGTTTTGTTCGTCAGTCACAACATGGCTGCGGTGCAGGCCCTCTGTGGTCGCGTCGTGCATTTGCGGGCCGGCCAGGTTGCCGGCATCGGCGATCCGGTGGAACAAATCAACGCTTACCTCGGGGACATCAGGAAACCGGGCGTCGAGGGGGAGGCGATCCCGCTCACCAAAGATCTCGAGGCTACCCGGCTTGATTTCAATCCCGATCCGGTCCCGAGTGGCGCGCCGGTCAAGCTGTCGCTTGAGTTGCGGGCCAAGATGGCCACCCAGGTGATGGAGGTTGCGGTGTTGATTCTCTCGGCCCACGGCGCCCGCGTGGCGATCATGGATTTTCGCAATCCCCGGGGCGCGGTCCCCGTTCCGGAAGGCGGATTGGCCCGCTGGGAATGCGAAATCGATTCCTTGCCGTTGGTCGAGGGCGAATATCGCGTGGGATTGTTTTTGCGAAGCACCCAGCACTGGGGCGATCATTATGATCTGGCAACGTTGACCGTTCAGGCGATTGATCGGCAACAGGAACTGGCGCCGTACCCGGCCGCTTATCGTGGCCTGATGGAACTGGATTATCGTTTCAAGTTTTCCACCGGCAATGGCTGATTCGTTGCGTATTCTGTGGCTCAAGACGGGTCCGCTTCATCCGCTGGATACCGGCGGAAAGATTCGGACCTACAACATGCTGCGCGAGTTGAAGCGCGAACACGAGGTAACCTATCATTCCCTTTGGCCGCATGGGACGGATGAATCCGCCCGCGAACTGGCGGCGGAATACTCGACGCGCCAGATTTGGATACCGTGGAAAGAGACTCCCAAGCGTTCGCTGGCGTTCTTTTCGGAACTGGCGATGAATTTCGGAATGTCGAGATTGCCTTACGCGATCGATAAATACGTTTCATCGATGTGGGCTGACGCGATCCAGCAGGCCGAAAAGTCCGGCGCCTCCAATTTGATCGTCTGCGATTTTCTGACGCCCGCCGTGAATCTTTATTCCCGCAGGCGACGGCCGAAACTTCCGGTCCTGTTGTTCCAGCACAACGTCGAGTCGCTGATCTGGAAACGCACGTACGAGAATGCCGGTGGCGTGGCGAGACCCTACTTCCGGAATCAATGGCAACGGATGCTGCGCTTTGAGAAGGAAGCCTGTGCGCAGGCGGATCAGGTCTGCGCCGTTTCCGTCGAAGACGCGAACCTGCTGCGAACCGAGTTGGGCCTTACGAATGTCTGCGGTGCGGTGCCGACGGGGGTGGATCTCGATTTCTTCCAGCCGTCTCGCGAGGGGCGCAAACCTCTCAGTCTCGTCTTTCTCGGCTCGATGGATTGGATGCCGAACATTGATGGCATCTGCTGGTTTACGAAGGAGGTCTGGCCGACGGTCAAGGCGAAACATCCAGACGCGCATCTCACCATTGTCGGCCGCCGTCCTGTGCCCGCGGTGCGGGAACTCGGTGAGCGGGATTCCGCCATCACCGTCACCGGCACGGTTGACGATGTGCGACCTTATCTCGCCGAGGCCTCCGCGATGATTGTGCCGTTGCGTGTCGGGGGCGGGACGCGAATCAAGATTTTTGAAGGGATGGCCACCGGGATTCCATGTCTGTCATCACGGATTGGCGCGGAAGGCCTGCCGGTGACGCATGGCGATGATGTTCTGCTGGCGGATGAGCCGGCGGAGTTTGCGCGTGAGATCAATTTTCTGTTTGAACAACCGGCCAAGGCAAAGGCCATCGGCGACCGGGGACGGAAACTGGTGGCGGCCAACTACGGTTGGTCGAAGGTCAACGAAGTGTTCGTGAGCCATTGCCTGGCCACGGTCAATCAGGCGGATGCCCGGGCGCGCGGCTGATTCCAACAAGCGACTACGAGATCAACCATGGCTCCAAAGCGACCAAAATGGTGGGAAGCGTTCAAGAAGCCAGCCCGCCGGTATCGTGAAAAGGCATTGCCCGACGACTGGCGCAAGGTCGGTCCGATGCTGGGGTTGGTCGGCTACCTCTCGCGACGCACCCCGTATTTTCGTGGCAAGGGCCGGTTGACCGAGAAGGTTTTCCACCGGTGGACGAAGCGAAAACGGCTCGTGCAGATTGTGCGCCTGACCCGTCAGTTGCGGATGAAGTGCAAACTCTGGGATGAGGTTCAGCACAACATCTGGTGGCTCGGGCCGCGCTACGAACTCAAGGAGACCCGCTTTTTTCGGCGCTACCTCAAGGCCGGGATGGTGTTCTTCGATGTCGGCGCGAATGTGGGGTATTACTCCCTGCTCGCGGCGGATATCTTGAATGACGGTTCCATCCATTCCTTCGAGCCGGTTGGGCAGCAGTATGAGGATCTGATGGAGAACCTGCAGCGCAACGAATTGACCAATGTGACGGTCAATCGGCTGATCATGAGCAACCGCTCAGGGAGTCTCGATATTCACCTCGGCTCCGAGGACAACTCGGGGTCGGCGTCGGTGGAGTTTGTTTACCGGGAGGCGGATGCCGGCAAGGAGACGGTCGAGTGCACGACGCTGGACGAATATGTGAAGAAGCACGAGATTAGGCAGATCGATGTCATCAAGATCGATACCGAGGGCCACGAGACCAGCGTGCTGCAGGGCGCACAGGAAACTTTACAGAAATTCAAACCGCTGCTGCTCATTGAGGTGCGCGGCGAGATGCTGGAGGAAATTGGTTCCAGCCGGGAGCAGTTTTATCAGCAGATGAAGGACCTGGGCTATCAGGCGTACGAACTCAAACGGAATGGCCGTCCCGTCAAGATGCTCAAACCCGCGGACGGTAACCTCGTCGTGTTCAGCGCGACCGAACTGATAACATGAAATCCGTTGAGTCTGGCCGAACGTCTTTTGCCCCAATGGTCGGGGTTCCGGCGTTGACTCACGCACGGTAAATTTCCTAAGTTAAACCGAGTCAATGGCTTCCCGCATCAAGATACAATTTAAGGACAGTCTCAAGCACAGTCCGCGCATTCGTGCTGTTCGTTGCCGCCTGATTGCCATGCGGGATGGACGACGGACGTCGGGTGATCCCCAGAAAATCGCCCAATCCATCCACAAGCTGTGTGTGGCCGCCCGCAATGCCACGTCCCCGGCTAGTTTGCTGGCGGTGGAAGACCGCATTAAACAGCGGGTGCGTGAGTTGAAGGGCCGCGAATTTGACTGGTTGGAGTTCGAGCCCAACGCGGATGTCAAGGTGCTGGATCGGGCGGTCATCCTCAAGCCTTACAAAGGTCCGAAGGAGAAGGGGGTCATCCTGATCGCGTTTGACTACCAATGGGCGCGGTTGATGAAGCACTACGACAAAGAGGTGCTGCGCCGGCTGTCGGAGCGTTACTGGTTGGTGGTCAGCACGGTCTGGGCCGAGCCTCATTGTCTGATGAATTACGTGCTGCCGAGCGTCTGGCCGGGCGAACGCATCTTTGCGACGATCAGCGATCCGGATGACGAGGCAATTATCCCGCGCTTTTCCGAAAAGTATGTAGTGGCGCCGTTGCTGTGCTCGAACTGGGTCAACCCGGCGTGGTACAAGCAGGTTCCCTTCGAGGAAAAGAACGTTGATTTCTTCATGCTGGCGAACTTCGGCGAATACAAGCGCCACTGGGAATTGTTCCGGGCCATGAAGAAGATGCCGCGCGAGACCCGCGTTGTGCTGATTGGCCAGCATAATGGCAAACGGGACGACAACACGATTCGCGCCGAGGCGCGCGCGTTCGGGATTGGGCCGGAACGATTTGAAATCAAGCGCAATCCGACGGACGAGGAGGTTTTCGATACGCTGGCACGGGCGAAGACGAGCCTGATTTTCTCCCTGCGCGAAGGGTCGTGCATGGCGATTGTCGAAAGCATGTTCGCGAACACTCCGGTGGGAATGTTCCATGACGCCAAAGTAGGCTCTCGCAGATTCATCAATGACCAGACCGGGCGGTTTTTGAAGCACGTCAATCTGGCTCAACAACTCCTGGAGTTTCGTGATCAGGCGCAGAAATACCAACCGCGCAAGTGGGCCGACGAGAATCGCATCGACTGCTTCGGGAGCACGGAGACACTCAATCGGACGATTAAGGATGCGCTGACCGGGTTGGGCCACGAATGGACGCAGGATATCGCAGTGCACATGTGGCGGCCCAATCCCCGACTCGTCGAGGCGCAGGACCGTGAGCGGATGCGTCAGGATTATGATTTTGTAATGAACGAACTCGGCATTGACCTCGATGGTTATCCCGAGTAACGAGAACGGCACACCGATGTCAGGATTCCTCAAGTCCGCTGTCCGTCGAAACGCCCGCAAGTTCGGGCGCTGGCTGACCAGTGAAAAAAATCTCCCGCGCGTGCGCGCGACGAAGCAGTTCTTTGCAACCGCGCTCGGAGACCAGAACACTTTCAATGAAACCCGCTCACGTTACGCGCACCTGATGCGGGATCAGGGCAAGGCGCAGCGTCTGGCAATCCATGAGCGCAAATTCTATTCCCAGTTTGGCGAGGACGGATTGCTGCTGCATTTCTTCGACAAGATTGGCGCACCGAACAAGACGTTCATCGAGTTTGGGATCGAGGACGGTCGCGAATGCAATGCGGCCAATCTCGCGATTAATTTCGGCTGGGGCGGACTGTTCATTGATGGTGGCGAGGAACTGGTGGCGAAGGCGTGCGATTTCTATCACGGGCAGCATGGCATCAGCCCGGACCACGTGAAGATAATGCCCCATTTCATCACGGTTGAAAACGTCAATGACCTGTTTCGAAATAATGGCATGGAGGGCGAGATCGACATGCTTTCCATCGATATCGACGGGGTGGATTATTGGGTCTGGGAAGCAATTGACTGCGTGCAGCCGCGATTGGTGGTGATGGAATATAACGCCGTACTCGGGCGCGAGCGAAGCATTACGGTTCCGTATGAGGCGTCGTTTGATCGATATCAGAAGCATCCCAGCGGCATGTATTTCGGCATTTCACTCAAGGCCGTCACGAAGCTTGCCAATAAGAAAGGTTACCTGCTGGCGGGATGCGATACCTCTGGTGCCAATGCCTTTTTTGTCCGGCGCGACCTCGGCGAGGGGAAGTTGGATGAATTCACCCCCGAGGAGGCGTTTTACTCGTGCGCTCCGCGAATCCGCACGATGACGCAGGAGCAACAATGGGAGACCGTGAAAGGTTTGCCATTTGTCGAGATCTGAGATAGTCGAAGAAGGATCTACCGATGGCCGCATTACTCAAACCATTCCAATTCATGCGGGACGCCCGGCGAATCCTGCGCATGAAAGACGCGTTGCCGAGCGCCAAGGCGATCTACCACGCATGGTTGGCTCTTCGGCGCTACCCGAAATCCTACCGTGAACAACCTCTGGAGATCGAATTGGGCGAATATGTCCTGCATGGCAACAACTGGGAGGAACTGTCGTTTCTCTTCGACGAAGTATTTGTTGGCAATGAATACCTCAGCTATCTCTCGAAGAGTGATCCCTACATCATTGATTGTGGTGCGAATATTGGCCTGGCGACATTTTACTTCAAGCTGCACTACCCCGGCGCGCGCATTCTCGCCTTCGAGCCAAACCCAT
>CALBIE010000284.1 GCA_937893495.1 uncultured Verrucomicrobiales bacterium
CAGAGCGGCCTGCAACACTTTGGCGTGCTCAAAGGGCACTGTCCCGTCCGCATCACCATGAACGATGAGTATTGGCGGGTCGTCCTTTGAAACGAAGGTTATCGGCGAAACATCCTTCATCTGTTTTGCGGACATCTTCTCAACCGGCGTTCCGGGCTCATAACCAATCAATTGTCGATAAGCCGGATGACCGTGGGGAATTCTTGCGAGCAAACTCCAGTCGGTCGGTCCGGCGAAAGGGATGGCGAAGTTGACGCGGGAACTCGCGCGCGCGACGGGGTCCTTCGATTTTGGATTCGCCTCGTCATCCTGCAACGCCATGTAGGCTGACAAGTGGCCGCCCGCTGACCCTCCGGTCACGCCGATGCGATTCACGTCGAGATTCCATTTCTTCGCGTTGTGCCGGACAAACTGGATGGCACGAGCGCAGTCATCAACCTGGGCAGGGTGCGGCGCGACATCCGTGAACCGGTATTCAACGGAGACTACGGCCAACCAGCCCTCGTCGTTGGCTTTCGCCAGGAAACCGGGAATCCGATTCTTCGATCCGGCCCGCCAACCGCCCCCGTGGATATGAATCATGACCGGCGCTGGCTTGTCGGATTTTGCCAGATAGACATCGAGCATCTGCGCCTTGTGATCGTCGTCGTAGGCGACGTCTTTGAAATCTGGCCTGGCGGCGAGCAGATGGCCGCCGGCCAGGAGCAGGGCGATAGGGCAGGTAATAAGGCTTTTCACGACCCCATCAGGATAGGCGCATTCGACAGGGAATGGCAAAGAGATGTTAACGCCAGGGCAAACAAGGCAACGCCGGCTGCGATCACGCCTGCCTCCTCCATTTACTCGGTATATAGATGCGCTTGCCCTGGACAATCTTGCGAATGCGCCCTTGGGGTACATTTTGGCAAAATCGTTTCGCATTCGATATTTCCATCCCTGTATGAATATGCTCTAATGATTGGTAATCACATTTCCATGAAGCCTCATAATCAATCCCGGCGACAATTCCTTTCCGACACCGGCATGGGGTTCACCGGATTGGCGCTGGGCTCAATCCTCGCTGGTGATGGAGTTGCGCGAGCGGCTGCAGAGGCCGATTGGCAGCCGCCATCGGGTCTCCCGGTCATCGCCCCCAAGGCCAAGAGCGTCATCTGGTTGTTCATGCTCGGTGGCACGAGCCACATGGAGAGTTTTGATCCCAAGCCGGCGCTCAATGTTCATGCGGACAAGACATTCGACGAGTCTCCGTTCGGTGATGTGTTGAAGTCGCCGTTCTATCGGAAGAACGTCCGCGACTTTGCCGGTGTTCCGCGTAATTTGATGCCGAAGATTTATCCGATGCAGATCGGTCATCGGAAACACGGACAAAGCGGCATCGAGATGAGCGACTGGTGGTCGCACCTGTCCACCTGCGTCGATGACCTTGCAATCGTTCGCTCCATGTGGACAACAGACAACGACCACGCGGCGCAGCTTCAGTTTCACACGGGCCGTCATATTTTTGATGGACTGCATCCGAGCATTGGGTCGTGGGTTCATTACGGTTTGGGCACGGCCAATCACAACTTGCCGCAGTTCGTCGTGATGGGGACGCCACCGGGTGATTGTTGCGGCGGGGTGGGCGCGCATGGTGCCAGTTATCTCGGACCCGAGCATGCCGGCATCAAGGTTTCCACGAATCCGGCGAATCCACTTCCGTTTGGAACGCCGGGCAACAATGTCTATTACGAGGAACGTCGCCAGCAGTTGGACCTGTTGAACAAGCTGCACGGGCTGACCAATGTCGAATATCCGAACGACCCGAAAATGCGCGCGCGCATCCAGT
This sequence comes from uncultured Verrucomicrobiales bacterium, assembly GCA_937893495.1. Lineage (GTDB taxonomy): Bacteria > Verrucomicrobiota > Verrucomicrobiia > Limisphaerales > JAYPXF01 > CALBIE01. Next base: position 1,826 of record CALBIE010000284.1, read on the forward strand.
CGTATGAACTGGCGTTTCGCATGCAGATGGCCGTGCCGGAAGCGGTCGCGATGACCGGAGAGACGGACGCCACGAAACAACTTTACGGATTGGAAGGCAAAGAGACGAAGACAGTAGGGCAGCAATGCATAATTGCGCGCCGACTGGTGGAACGGGGGGTGCGGTTCGTGCAGATTTACAACGATGGCTGGGATGCCCACACCAAACTTTTCAGTAACCACAGCACCCGGACTGGGCAGGTGGATCAACCCATCGCGGGGTTGATCAAGGATTTGAAACAACGCGGCATGTTGGATGAGACTCTGGTCGTGTGGGCGACCGAGTTTGGGCGCACGCCGGGCGCGGAAAAATCCGACGGTCGCGATCATCATCCGTACGGGTTTTCAGTGTGGATGGCAGGTGGAGGCATCAAGAGCGGTGTGACGCATGGCGCGACGGATGAACTCGGATTCCACGCCGTGGAGAACCGCCATTATGTGACGGACATCCACGCGACCGTGCTCAATCAACTCGGACTGAATCCGCGTCGGCTCGAAGTGCCTGGCCACAAGCGTCTCGACATCGACTTCGGCAATCCCATCAACGAGATCATCGCGTGATGCAACTCGCGGATTCAATCCCAGGGTCCGAACTCCCCCTCACCCGTTCTCTATCCGATAAACGGGACGCCCCTTCACCCCATGCCCCTCACTTGGTCGGAGCGAGCTTCCGCGTGTCGCAACACGCAATTTGTTCGCTGGTAACAGGAATCCCCCTCACCCCATCCCTCTCCCCCAGTGGGGGAGAGGGTGCCCGAAGGGCGGGTGAGGGGGATTCCGGGTTCACCGGAAGCATTGCCAAAGTCAACGCTTCGATTCGCAGATCTGTAATTGTCATTCTGGTTGTTGTCGTGCAGGGAATCGGAGCGCGAGGGGCCGACGTCGACTACCTGCGTGACATCAAACCCATTCTGAAGAATCGATGCTGGACCTGTCACGGGAGCGTAAAGCAAAAGTCAGATCTTCGGTTGGATGCGGGGAAACTCATTCATGCAGGAGGGAAGGAAGGCAAGGTTATCATCGCCCATCAGCCTGATGAAAGTCGGTTGATCGCCCGCCTTGCGGCAACCGACAAGGACGAACGGATGCCGCCTGATGGAACTCCGCTTTCCAAGAAACAGATAGAGTTGCTTAAGGCCTGGATTGCCAATGGCGCGGGATATCCGGCGGACGAGGAGATTCCCGCGAAGCCGTCCGAGCATTGGGCGTTTCAGCCCGTTCAGAAACCCGACATCCCCCTGGTCAAGGATGGGCGTTGGCCGCGCAACGGGATTGACCATTTCGTCCTCGCCCGATTGGAGAAGAAGGGATGGAAGCCGAATCCTGACGCGGAGCCGGGCAGGTTGTTGCGACGTGTTCATCTCGATCTGATTGGTTTGCCACCGTCGATTGCCGAACAGAAGCAATATGCCGCCGCTTATTCAACGGCCGATTACGCGGCATTGATTGATGAACTGCTCGGGCGCAAGGGGTATGGCGAGCGCTACGCCCGGCATTGGTTGGATGTCGTTCGTTACGCGGACTCCAACGCGTACGAGCGCGACGGGGCCAAGCCGGAGGTGTGGCGGTATCGTGATTACGTGATTGGTTCGCTCAACACTGACAAACCGTTCGACCGTTTTCTGATCGAGCAACTGGCGGGCGACGAGTTGCCCGACGCAACGACGGAGACGGTCATCGCGACCGGGTTCAATCGGCTGGGGCCGTGGGACGATGAACCGGCGGACTTCGCGATGGATCGGTTCGATCAGCTTGATGACATCGTCAACACCACCAGCCAGGCATTTCTCGGCCTGACGATGGGTTGCGCGCGATGTCACGACCACAAGTTCGATCCGTTGTTGCAGAAGGATTACTACAGCATGGTCGCGGTGTTCAATCCGTTGAAGCGCCCGCAGCGTGGTCGAAGCGAGTTGACCCGATACGCTGCCCATCCGGAATTGGTCGCGCGATTGGAAGATCGGGACAAGCGGATTGGCGCGGAAAATTCCGTCATCAAAAAGCTGCGGGAGGATTTCGCGGGGCGACTCCTCCGGGACGGGCGCAGTGAGGTGCCGGCCGATGTTCAGGCCGCCTTTCTTGTCGCTCCCGCGAAACGAAATGGCAATCAGAAGAAACTGGTGTCGGCCAACCAATCAAAACTGGACGAAGAGGTTGAATTGATGATGCTTGATGTTACCCGCAATGAAATCGCGGGGCATCAGGAGTCGATTGCGAAACTGAAGCGGGAGACACCGGACTCGGTACAGGGTTACTTCATGTTCGAGGCGGCGCCGGTGCCCCCGGAAACGCGATTGCTCAAGCGAGGTAATCCGAAGGCGCCCGGCGAGATTGTCGAGCCGGCTGTTCCGGTCGTGCTCGCGAAAAAGCAGCCGGATTTCCTGCCCTCATCGAAGCACACGTCCCGGCGGCGGTTGTCGCTGGCGCAATGGATGACCCGGCCGGACAACCCGTTGACGGCAAGAGTCATTGTGAATCGCGTTTGGCAATGGCATTTCGGTGAAGGGCTGGTCCGGACGCCGAATGACTTCGGTTTGATCGGCGAGAAACCGACGCACCCGGAATTGCTTGATTGGCTGGCGCACTGGTTTATTCACGACGCAAAGTGGTCATTGAAGAAACTGCATCGTCTGATCATGACGAGCCGGACTTATCAGATGAGTCGAGACGTGAATCCGGTGTGCATGCCGCAGGATCCCGAGACGCGATTGCTGTGGCGGCATCCTCCGCGCCGGTTGGAAGTGGAGGCGATTCGCGATTCCATATTGTTCGTCAGTGGCCAATTGAGTCGGGAGATGTATGGCCCGCCGATGCATCCCTTTGTGCCGAGAGAGGCGCTGCTGAATCACGCGGACAAGACGAGCATCTGGCCTGCTTTCGATGAAACCAAGGCATCGCGGCGGACGGTTTATGCATTCATCAAACGGTCGCTGCTGGTGCCACTGCTCGAGGTGTTCGATTTGTGCGATACGACGCAGACATCGCCGAAGCGGCAGGTGACGACAGTGCCGACGCAGGCGTTGACTTTGTTCAATGGCGATTTTGCGATGCGCCAATCGCGGCATTTCGCCGAACGGCTTATCCGTGAAGCCGGCGATAATCCTGACGGTCAGATCGATCTGGCATGGCGATTGGCATTCGCGCGGCAGCCAACGCCGGATGAGCGACGCGCGATGCGTCAGTTTGTCGATGTGCAATTGGCGGAACTTCGGTCTGGGATGCCGTCATCCGCGCCAATGGATCGGAAGAAAATGGCGCTGACTCAGATAG
>CALBIE010000285.1 GCA_937893495.1 uncultured Verrucomicrobiales bacterium
TCCCTTCCATCCGCCAACCAACGCCCTCCCTCCACGCCAAATTGAGAATTGCTGAACCGCTTGACAACACCGCAGCAATAGCAGGAAGAATCAGGTAAATGCGGAACATTCTGACGGGGCCCTTTTGTTTTCCTCTTCAGCTCAATTTTTCAAAATCTGCTAAAATCTCTGCCAGTCGGATTTGTTGTCGTAAACCCATTTGTAGTAGTCCGTGCGCGTCAACATGCTGGCGGCGGCTTCGCCTCGACGTCATCCTCCTGCTGGCCCTTTTTCAACCGGATTATTCGGCGACCGGAACTCTCCTGACGATGTCGAGCTGATTCGACAATGGCATCAATCGAGAAACCGTGCTCGGCGGCATTCTCTTCTTTCCAGGCACGTACCTGTTCAATGAGCGTTTGTTGAGTATCAGTGATCATCACCAATCAAATCCTCGGGAGTGCAGATGATGGTTGAACGAAATCCATGCGAGGACAGACATTCTGATATTCGTCTCCAATTCCGTGGGTTCGCGATGTGTTTGCAATTCCACGTGAGAAGGTAATCGACGTCGTGGACCGAAGCAACCGCGATATGGATGGCGTCATCCGCCGTATTCCGCACTCGTCAAAATTTCTGCCAATCGGGTTTGTTGTCGTAAACCCATTTGTAGTAGTCCGTGCGCGTCAACTTGCTGGCGGCGGCTTCGTCGATGATGACTTTCGCGTTCACGTGCATTTGCAGTGCGGAGCCGGGAACCAATGCCGTGAGCGGACCTTCCACGGTCTTCGCGATGGCGTCCGCCTTTTTTTCGCCGAAGGCCATCAGCAGGATGCCGCGGCTCTCCATGATCGTGCCGATGCCCATGGTGATGACGTGATGCGGTACCGCATCTTCGCTGCCAAAGTACGGGGCGTTGTCCGCTCGTGTCCGGCGCGTCAGGGTCTTGATTCGCGTTCGGGATGAAAGCGACGAGACGGGTTCGTTGAATCCGATATGTCCGTCGGAGCCGATGCCGAGGACTTGCAAGTCGATTCCGCCGGCCTTTTGAATTGCCCTCTCGTATTCGGCGCAATGCCCGGGCACGTTGGCGGCCATGCCATCCGGGATATGAGTCTGGTCCGGCGGGATGTTCACGTGGTTGAACAGATTTTCCTGCATGAAATGCGCGTAGGATTGAGGCCGATCAGTTGCCAGCCCGACATACTCGTCAAGGTTGAATGTCGAAGTCTTGCTGAAGTCGAGCTGGTCAGCCTGATGAAGCGCGATGAGTTCACGGTAAAGCCGCAACGGCGTGCTGCCGGTCGCCAGTCCGAGAACGGCGGTCGGCTTATCACGGACGACTCTGGCAACGAGGCGGGCGGCCACCTTGCTGGCTTCTTCGGGAGAGGGAAGAATGATGACTTCCATACGTTTATTGGTGGCGCAGTGTAGTAATTTCTCCGACGACGACAAACCTCTTTCGTCGGGAGAGAATGCCCCGAAACGGCAACTTACGTTTTGAACCCCTGAACTGTAGCAGCCGACGTAAGGAGGCTCCGAATTCATTTGCACAATGTTGCATGAGCCTGACAACGAACGGTATTTTTCGCATTTGAGCGCCGACCTCCGGCCCGGTGGGTTGCGGCCCTCTATCCGAACCACGCTGTACCGGAGGCCTACGCTCCAATTCCCAGAATTCGCCTTTTTCATGCCGCGCGGGCACCCGTCATGCATGGGCATCGCTTCAAACCGGGCCTGTTTCAGACTGTTCCCGGCAATCGTTGGCACCCGAGGCGGTTCATGCAGGCGGGACGCCTGCGCTACACGGATTTTTGCACGAAATTCCTTGCCTCGGTTGCCCGGTGTTCCTGATCTTCACGACGATACGGACGGGGTTGCCGTCCGTAATTGAATCAAGCCCCTTATGAGCAAAGTTTTGATTATTGGAGCCGGTGGAGTCGGGCGCGTGGTTGCGCACAAGTGCGCGCAGTTGCCCGATGTGTTTTCTGAAATCTGCCTGGCTAGCCGCACTAAATCGCGGTGTGATCAGATTGCCAGCGAACTGAAACGACCCATCCAAACCGAGCAGGTGGATGCGGATGACGTCCCCCAATTGGTGGCGCTCATCCGGAAGTTCGAGCCCAGACTGGTGATCAATGTCGCTCTGCCATATCAGGACCTGACGATCATGGACGCCTGCCTGGAGACGGGCGTGGACTACGTGGATACCGCCAATTACGAACCGCTGGACACCGCCAAATTTGAATACAAATGGCAGTGGGCGTACCAGGATCGATTCAAGGAGGCGGGACTCACCGCGTTGCTCGGTTCCGGATTTGATCCGGGTGTCACCAACGTTTATTGCGCCTACGCGCAGAAGCATCTGTTCGACGAGATTGATTACGTGGACATCCTCGACTGCAACGCGGGTGATCATGGCTATCCGTTTGCGACGAATTTCAATCCGGAGATCAATATCCGTGAAGTGTCCGCCAACGGGCGTTACTGGGAGGCGGGCGAGTGGAAGGAAACCAGGCCGATGGAAATCCGGTGGGATTTCGATTTTCCGGAAGTGGGCGAAAAGGCGGCCTATCTGTTGTACCACGAGGAGATGGAATCGCTCGCGCAGAATATCAAAGGTCTCAAGCGGATTCGTTTCTGGATGACGTTCGGGCAATCCTACCTGACGCATCTGAACTGCCTGATCAACGTCGGCATGACGGGCATCGAGCCGGTTGAGTTTCAGGGACAGAAGATTGTTCCGTTGCAATTCCTCAAGGCGTTGTTGCCGGACCCGGCGTCCTTGGGTCCGCGCACGACGGGAAAGACTTGCATTGGCTGCCTGATTGAGGGGCGTAAGGACGGTCAGGCGAAAAAGGTGTTCATCTACAACGTCTGCGACCATCAGGAATGCTACAGGGAAACGAACGCGCAAGGCGTCAGCTACACGACCGGCGTGCCGGCGATGATCGGTGCCAAGCAAATCCTCGAAGGCCAATGGCGCCAACCCGGCGTTTGGAACATGGAGCAGCTTGATCCGGATCCCTTCATGGACGACCTGAACAAGTATGGTCTTCCATGGAAGGTGATCGATATGGCCGGCGTGAAGACGTTCGCGGGGTAACGGCCGTCAATAGTGTAGCAGCCGAGGTGACGAGGCTCAGATCGAGTGCGGAGTGCAGAATGCGGAGTGCGGAATGCGGAGTGCGGAATGCGGAGTGCGGAATGCGGAGTTGCCAGAGCATACCTCCGGTAAGACTACATGGCCTCGAGTGCGGGAACCATTCGCTGCCAGGCTCCGACATGACATGCTTTCCGGAACAAGTGAGCCTCCTTACGTCGTCTGCTACGTCCGATTTGGACCTGCTCCAAGGCTGATTTTCCCACGCAGCCAACTCGGGGCGAAAGTGGGACTAAATAATCGCCTCTGCCGACGCCTTGCCGTTTACGAGTCGGGTGATGCCGAGCGAATTGGCGTTCTTCAGTTCGTCCGGCAATGTTGAGTCGGGTGCCGATTGATAGCTGATCGCGCGGGTGAATCGATTGATGGCCATCGTGCCAACGGACGTGCTGCGACCATCACTGGTTGAAGGATAGGGGCCGCCGTGAACCATTGAAGGGCATACTTCGACACCGGTCGGGAAGCCGCCGAAGATCAGGCGGCCGACCTTTGACTCAAGTGCGGCGATGACATCACTTGCGTTCGCGATATCCGCATCCGTGCCATGAATCGTGCCGGTGAGTTGGCCTTCGAGTGAGTTGATCAATTCGAGCAATTCGGAACTTGACGCGTAAGTCACCAGCGTGGTCGAGGGGCCGAATGCTTCTTCGCTGAGTTTTTCGTTCGCGAGGAAGTCGGTGGCCTTGACGCGATACAACGCCGCGCCGGCGGAACATTGGCTGGTGGCTTCGTTGGCGCTGACGTGGAGAATCTCGATGCCGGAATCCTGTAGTGCCTGACGCGCCTGCAATGCCTCCTGATACGATTTGGCGATTCCCGAGTTGAGCAGGAATCCATCCTTCGTCCCGGACATTGCCGTGGTAAGCGTTGCGGCGAATTGATTGGCGGCATCTCCCTCCGGAAGAAAGACGAGGCCCGGGTTCGTGCAAAACTGCCCCATGCCGAGAACGACGGAGCCGTGCAGTCCGGCGGCGAGTTGTTCCCCGCGTTCGGCCAGTGCATTGGGCAACACGACAATTGGATTGATGCTGCTCATCTCCGCATAGACGGGGATGGGTTCCGGTCGCGCGGCGGCGACTTTCATCAGCGAAGTGCCACCGGCTCGCGAACCGGTGAAGCCGACGGCTTTCACTTTCGGATGATTAACGAGCGCGGTGCCGATCTCGCGGCCGCTGCCATAGACCAGAGAGAACGTGCCGTCGGGCATGCTGCTGCTCTTTACTGCGGCCATTACGGCGTGCCCGATAATCTCGGCGGTACCCGGATGAGAATGGTGCGCCTTCACGATGACGGGGCATCCGGCGGCGAGAGCGGAGGCGGTGTCACCTCCGGCGACGGAAAAGGCGAGGGGAAAGTTGCTGGCGCAGAAGACAACGACCGGCCCGAGGGGTTGCAA